>WFQD01000444.1 GCA_015487265.1 Sulfurimonas sp.
AAAGGGATTAGTTTGCTATAATTGTTTATAATATTAAAGTAAAAATAAAGCGAGGCTATGTTTTGTCTGACGCCAAAACACCCTCTTGCAGGGGGCAAGCCCCCTAACACCCCCTTAGAAGAAAGGACAACCCAAATGGCAAAAGATAAAAGAGTTACTATACGATTTACCGATGATGAGTATAATCAACTGAAAACCAAAGCCGATGAACTAGGCATAAGTTTATCTACATACATAAGAAAAAAGACATTGGGCAATAGGGGAAAAATATCATCGAAATGTGATAAAGAATTACTTTACGAAATTAATCGCATAGGTAACAATCTTAATCAAATTGCTAAACATTGCAACACGACTAAAATTATTGATAAGGTGGTATTAAAAAGTTTAGCAGAGATAGAAAAAAAACTAAACGACCTGGGGCAATAATGGTAGTGCAATTTTTTAAGGGCGGTAGGACTAAACAAGGAGCAAAAAGTGCAGTTGCTTATTTGCTCAATGAACGCTTGGAACAGGGAACAGCAAAAGTCTATGCAGGTAACTCAGACTTGACCTTAAAAATTATTAATTCTATTAATCGCAAGTGGAAATTTACGAGCGGAGTTATTTCATTTGAAGAACCCTACGAAAAAGTTTCTTCCCTATTGCCCCAAATAAAAGAGGAATTTGAACGCACTTTTTTTCCTGGACTAAACAAAGACCAATATAATATTTTATATGTGCTACACACAGATAAGGGAAGAGCAGAGCTTCATTTCTTAGTCCCAAGGACTGAATTAACTACTGGTAAAGATTTAAGTATCTACACTCATAAAAAAGATTTAATGAAAAAAGACTTATTCCAGCAATACATCAATAATCAATATAACTTATCTAATCCCCTTGCAAAAGAAAAACAAGAAACTTTAAAAATAGAAGAAAAAAAATGGAGTAACGATAATAAGGAACTTAAAAAACAAGTCCATAGTTATGTAGAAGAGGCAATTCAAAAGGGATTAGTGGGCAATAGGGAAGAAGTTATTAATTTATTACAAGACGCAGGATTTGAGATAAAAAGAAGAGGTAAAGACTATATCTCAATTAAAACTGATGATATGAAAAGAGCTATTAGATTAAAAGGAATTTATTATGGCGAAAGTTTCACAAGTATTGCAGAACTTGGAGAAGAATATTCAAACGCAAGAACAGCAGATAACAGAGATTTACAAGAAGAAATCCGAAGAATTAGAGAAGAACTTAATAAAAGAGTTTCAAGAGATGCAGAAACAAATAGAAAGAAATATAAAGTTACAGAAAATAGACAACAACAAAGCGATAAAAGAGATACTCGAAAACATAGACTGGGAACTGGAGCAGTGCAGGACAAGAATGAATTGGATATGGGGAATAGGGGGATTAATAGCAGGAATAATAATAACCCTACTATCTCAGCAGATGATACATTTATTCGTAAAGATATTAACAAAGGGGTAAAAGATGACAGCATTAGAACAAAAATTATTAGAGCAGTTAGAGCAAGAACAGCAACTAAACAATACTATCTTAAGGAATTTAAAAAACTTATTCCAAGAGCAGAACAAAGTAATAACAGAGAATACGACAGAAATGCAGAGGTTAAATCAGAAGATAGAAAAACAGCAAGAAACGATACATCAACAGCAACAGCAAATAGAGTTATTAACTCAAAGCTTGAAGAACTTATCAAACGATTGGACGAACTTAATAAAAAACTTACAGAACTTACTAATAGAGTAATTAAAAAAATTATTCAAAAAAGAGCTTTGGAACAAGTAACAGGAGAAAAATATATTAAAGTAAATCAAAATTTAGTTAATATAGCTATTAAAGAGGCTACAAATAAGGCAACAACATTACAGGAATTTAATGAGATTGTAAAAAGTGTGTGTAATGTAAAATTTTGTAGAGTTGATTTAAAAAATAAGACTATTAGAATAGCAGATTTAACGATTAATGCAGATACAAATGCGATATTGGATAAGATTAATCATAATAAAGAAAACTTACAATTATACAAGAATGTAATAAATGAGGCGAAAGAGGCGGGAGTGGAGTTGAGTATTGATGATGTAAGAGATATTGAAATTGTAGAGCCAAGCAAAGTTGAGATAGTTACACTTGAAGAAGAACAAAGAAAAACACAGCAACAGCAACAACACAAAAGCAGGGGTATTAGGAGATAATTCTTCCCTATTGCCCGATATTTTTAGATAGAGTAAAAAGATAATTTAGATACAATTATTCAAAAAGGAGAAAAAATGGAAAAATCACCTATTCAACAACAAAATCAAGAGTTATCAAGACAAAATCAAACCTTAACAGAACAATTCCAAATAATGATGGAGGGAATAATTAAAAACACTATAGAGCCATTAGTTATGCAAAATAACTATCTTATACAACAAAATAAAATCCTTATGGAACAAAATAAAAAATTAAATCAAGAACTCCAATCAGTAGTAGAAAAAGCCATAGAAAACAAAGTAGAGCCGTTAGTTGAAGAAATAAAAACCCTAAAAGCTGAACAAAGGGAAATAGTAAAAAACGCAGTTGCAGAGGCGATTAAGACACAAATGAAATATTTAATAGACAGACAAGTTGAAAAACTGATAGAAAAAATAAACGCACAAGGGGACAGGTTATCTGATAATCAAAAGGAATTAGCTAAGTTTTTAGTTAGTTTTCAAGAAGATGTTAAGGATTATATCACTAAAAGCGAAAAAAGCGAAAAAGAGATGCTTGAAGAAGGGGAGAAGATACTTGATGTGTTAGATGATTTGGGGAAAGGGCTTATAAATGCACATTCAGGACTGACTGATTTGCAAAATAGTTGGGGCGAAACTCTTGGAAACGCCTTAGGAAACATCGGAATAGGTATAAAAGGTTTAGCTGAAAGAATGGATAATGCAGAAAAAAATATACTAAACAATCAAGAATACACATATAAAGCAGTTAAAAGTGTAGATAGTTTAATTCATAGAAAAAGTTGGTAAAAGTAATATTAAGGAGAAAGTAAAATTATGACATTAGATATAATAAGTGACATACATTTAGATTTTTATGTTAAAGATAATAAAAAAGATATAGAAAACTTTATAAAAACCCTTATTAAAACAAAAGAAAATAACACTTTTGATGTTTTAGTAATTGCAGGAGATATAGGGC
>WFQD01000445.1 GCA_015487265.1 Sulfurimonas sp.
CCCAAAAAAGTCCAAATGAAATGAATAAATTGGACTTTTTTTGAATAAATATGATAACATAGAAAATCCTTGAAGTTCCCTAAAATAGGGAAATTTAGGAGGTTTGAAGTAATTTGATAAAATATGAAAAGGATGAAAATGGAGTGCGAATCTCTCCATAGCAATTTCTTTGAACCCCTAAAAATATGGACAAATTAGCCATTTTTTAACTTTATTTTTAAGCCAAGTCCCACAAAAGTCCAAGTGAAATGATATGATTTTATAAGGTTTGAAAATAGGCATATTTGATGAATTTTTGTATAATGTTTTTAATAAAACATTATCGTATTTAAAGGGTCAAGTAGTTGTCGGTATCAAAAAAAGAAATAGAACAAGAAGCCATAGTATATTTGAAAAAACATAGAGAACTTTTGTATGATACTTACCTGAAAAACTATATTCCTACAGATGAAAAAGTTGCTTATTTTACAGCTGGTCCGAGTGGAGCAGGAAAAACTGAATTTGTTCAAAAAATTATTCAAACTGAAAATAACTTAGTTCATTTGGATATAGACCTTGTAAGAGACTTTTTTAAACCTCTTGGTTACGATGGTAAAAATAGTGATATATTTCAAAAACCGGCAAGTTATGGTATTCAGTTTTTGTTTGATGAAATAGTAAAAAACAGAGGATTTTCGTTAATTGTTGATTCAAATTTATCTCATTTTCAAACTGCAAAGGAAAATGTGGTAAAATTACTTAAGTATAACTATAAAATAGAGATGTTTTATATATTTAATGAACTCGAAAAATGTTTTTTATATACAAAAAAGAGAGAATCAGTTACAAAAAGAGTGGTTCCTGAGGATGTTTTTTTTAAAAGTGTAGTGTACTCTAGAACTACAACTTCTAAGATTAAAAGATTATTTGATAGTTCTGTAGTTTTAAATGTTATTGATAAAAGAGATGATCAATATTATCAAGATATAAGTTGTGATTTTTTTGAAAAAATCATACCAAATAGTGAGGTTGAAAAATGACACAAATACTAAATCCATTGTTAAAACCAGAAAATAGAGAAAGACTAATACAAGATGCGATGCTTGAAATAGATAAACAACAAGAGGTTATAATAAAACAAGCTGACAGTATTATTGAAAATGTTGCGGAATTTGAGGAGAATATTCGTAAGCAGTTTGCTGTGTATAGTAAAAAGTATATCCATGAAATAAGTAATATCGATTGAAAATACGGTAGTATGTTTCGATAGACTGAAAATAATTGTGTCAGTGTAATAAAAATCGATTAAGTATTTTAAAATTTGAAAAATTTTTCTTCTTCTGAAATTGTAAGCAGTATTGAGTTTTTATCTATTGCAATAGTGTCAATCTTACTTTTTAAAACAGGTATGATAAGTTGACAGTCTATATTTTGTGCCATGTTGTTTAATATCTATAAGTTTGATTTAATCTTCTTGGATAACCGAGTTTTACCTCTTGTTTTGATTTTTAGAGTCATTAAAATATATCAAAAATCTAATTTTTTTATCAATAGCAACATAGCAGAAGCACTTGTATAAGATGCATAGTGTTGCCAATCATCACTTTTACTATCATCACCAAAGTCACAAACTGATTTCATACATATTGGTATAGGAGAAGGTTTTGTTGAATATTTAACAGCTGATAAAACTCCATATATTTCCATTTCAATGCCAATAAGTTTTCGTTGATGCTTTTGAACACTCTCAACAATTTCCTTATTTTCCAAAACACTTGCACCAGAAGCGATCGGACCTAAGTGTATTTGTAAAGTAGTGTCAAACGAACTGCTAAAATTGGCACTAAGAGGTACAAAGAGAGAGTTGTATTTTGAACCTAAACCTTAAAAAATCAAATTAATTTTGATAGACTCCTTTTGATGAAATATGAAAGGAGTCAAGTGTTAGATAAAAGGCAAGTTCAGATGATAAAAAAACTTTTAAAACAAGGGCTTAACAAGACAGAAGTAGCAAGAAGACTTGGTATATCCCGAGAGACAGTGCGCAAATATGCCAAACTGCCAGAGGGATATGTTCCAACAATCAATAAAGCACCTGTTACAAATATCGTAGACCCATATCTTCCCCATATCGTAAAAATGTTAGAGACTGCCAAAGAGCAAAAAGTGTTTATTCCAACAACCATCATTTATGCTGAGATACAAGCTCTTGGTTACAATGGAAGTCTTCGATGGTTACAGCAAGTGATGCAAAAATATGAACTCAGACAAAAAGTTGAAGAGGAAAAACTGGTTCGCTTTGAAACCAAAGCAGGTAAACAGATGCAAGTTGATTGGATAGAATTTCCAAGCGATAACCTCTCCGCATTTGTTGCGACAATGGGGTATAGTAGAGCCTCTTACGTGGAGTATGTTGATAATGAAAAAATAGAGACATTACTTGCATGCCATATGAATGCGTTTGCATATTTCGGAGGTGTAGCTAAAGAGTGCCTTTATGATAATATGCGCCCTGAACGAAGTGAGGAAGTGCCCTTGGGGTGAAGACAGTTATCATCAAGCGTAATGCGTATGGCAGAGGGAAACATCAGTTCAATCCACTCTTTGAAGATTTCGCCAAACACTGCGGATTCGCTTTAAAAGTATGCAGACCATACCGTGCCAAGACGAAAGGAAAAGTGGAACGCTTCAACCACTATCTGCGTTACAGTTTCCATAATGCACTCAGAGTAAAACTGGCAATGAAAAATTATAAAATCGATAGTGATAATGCAAATGCGGAGGTCTTGAAATGGCTTGAGAGTGTTGCCAATGTCAGGATACATCAAACAACCCTGCAAAGGCCGTTTGATTTGCTAGCAGAGGAGCAACCCCACTTGCTTTCTCTGCCTAAACCTTATGGTGGCATCCATCCAAAGGTTGTAATCCAAAGTGTAGCAAAAAAACAATCACAGTTCAATAGAGGCAATGTAAATATTGACTCCCTTTATATTCCAAACAGGGATATTCAAACCTACGATGATTTGATACCAGCTGCAATGTTTTTAGCACTCTTACCGGCATTTACAACACAGATGCAAATGGGAGGTGCACTATGGCATTAGACACAGAAATTCTTTCACTATGCAAGTCACTCAAACTCTCTACCATATCAGAAGAGTTCCATACTATTGCAACAATTGCAGCAAAAGAGGAGTGGCAGTATACACAATTTCTACACGAGCTTCTACAACAAGAATACAACAATAGAATGGATAGAAGCAAAAGTACACTGACAAAGCTTGCAGGGTTTCCTGCAATAAAAACGCTTGAAGGGTTCGATTATACTTTTTCAGTGGGTGTGAACCGTAAACAGATAGAGGAGCTCTCAACACTCTCTTTCATCAAACGCAATGAAAATATTATTTTACTTGGTCAGTGTGGCGTAGGTAAAACGCATCTTGCCATTGCTTTGGCATATAAGGCAGTACAGCATCGATACAAAGCAAAGTTCACTACTATTGCCGAACTTTTAAACAGTGCCACAAAAGCAAAAAAAGAGCGTAAATATGATGCTTTTTTAAAATCAGTCACAAACCCATCTGTACTAGTCATCGATGAGATTGGTTACTTCAATATGAATAAGGAGGAAGCAAACCATTTTTTTCAGATTATCTCTAAACGCTATGAGAAAGGCTCGATTATCCTTACTTCCAATCTTGTCTTTAGTAAATGGACACAAATATTTGCAGGAGATAAAGTGGTCACTACTGCCATTCTTGACAGACTGCTGCATCATTCCCATATTATAAATATACAAGGAGACAGCTATAGATTAAAAGAGAAAAAAGAACAAGGTATTTTAAATTCAGATATTTATAAGATTGGAGCTAAATCGTTAGACAAATCCAAACAAAAAACCGAGGTGGTTTAAGTTTCAAATTGTAACTTTTTTTTAGTTTTTAGTGCAAAATTTTGGACTTCGTTTGACAATGTATAACAAACTGAAGTTTTATAACGAAACTTCACTTGTTGTTTTAATGAGGGAAAAATGAGAGAAAAAATAAAAATAAAGATTCTTCAAAATATGCTTGAAGAAATTACAAGCAAATATGATTACTTTATTTCACAACAAAATGAGAAGATAAGAGAAACCTTTGAGATGGCTGTAAAAGACAGGTTAACAGGTCTTTATAACAGACAATATCTCGATGAATACTCTAAACAAGTATTAGGCAGGGTACAAAGACATGAAAATGTGCTTATACTTATTTTTATAGATTTGGATAACTTTAAATATGTTAACGATACTTACGGACATACTACAGGCGATGAAGTACTCCAAAAAGTGGCTGAAATCTTTAAAAACACCTTTCGTAATTATGATATTATAGTGCGCTATGGAGGGGATGAATTTATTGTTTTGCTTGAAGATAAAAAATATGATCTAACCGCAATCGAATCTATGATGCACTCATTTGTTCAACGCATAGAAGAAAAGCTAAAAAAATTTAATATCTCCGCTTCCTACGGCTACTCTGTAGCACCTAATGAAGCAAAAAACATACAAGAGCTTATAGAGATAGCGGATGAGCGAATGTATATCCAAAAGCAAAAGAAAAAATGTCATCAATGCCTCTAAAAAATCTTATTTTAATCATTTTGCATTAATAGGTTGAGTTAAAATA
>WFQD01000446.1 GCA_015487265.1 Sulfurimonas sp.
AGAATTATGATTTTGAGAGAGACTTTTTATTATATCAATCAATAATATTTTTTGAACTAGTTTGATAATTTCCATTATATAATTTTCTAAGCTATTAAATAAATCAAAAGTTCATATATTTTTGAATTCTTTAATTGCTTCCACATAAGACTTTAAAAATGCATCGGATACTCCTATGCTATTTGTTCCTAACAATAATTGAAAATGATCTGTATCAACCATAGTATTCTTTCTCGTAGTTGGTAATGAAGCATTTAAGATATAATCTTTTCCTGACACTTGAAATCTTACTTGTAACGCTGCTCGAATTTGATTATCATCTTTTACAATTCTTACTAAATCTGGAATTTCAACACCTAAAAAATTAGCCATTTTTTCATTTCTTGGACTATAGCCAACAATTCGTTTTATTGCTTGAGTATTAATAAAAAATAAAAAATCGATTGTTTTAGATTTATTTGTAATCAATAAAAAAATTTGATCTAAATCTATCTCATTGGCAAATGGATCAACAAATATAAATCTCCATTTCGAGCATTTTAAAAAATCATTTAAATTTTCATTATTATGTGTCCATCACCCAGGTTCTATGCTTACTTTTAAGTTTTTAATTTTAGTAGTTTGCTTTAAATCTTGTATATGTTTAGTTAAATTTTGAGCACGTAACTTATCAGCTTCTGAAAAAAAGCATTTCACTTTGTGAAACTTCTCGAGTAAAGATTCTGAATCAAGCATTGTTTTAAAAGCTAATAATGGAGATTCATATGTATTATCTGCAAACATACCTGCTCCTGCATACAGATCAACATATACAAAACTATGATTTGTAGAAAACTTTGCAGAAATTCCAAGAACAGCTGTGAAAGTATCATAAAATAATTTATGTTTTATTTCTGTATGTGGACGTTTCTCATTAAAATGTTTGATCATTTCCAACTTTAGAATCGTTTTTTTGCTCCACAAAAATAACGTTCAGCACCCTGCTCGCCACTAATGTGTATAATCTCATAGATACCTTTTAATTCTATATCGTGAGTTAAGATGTTAACTTGCATATGTTGTTTAATATTTGAACGAGATGGTATATCATCTTCACTAAAGTAAAAGGATATTCCACTTTCACTAATGTCAAAAATATAGCCATGTAGTTTTTTGCCTTCAAGCTCGATGACACATGATTTTGGCGGTTTGACGATTGTACGTTTAGCGGTTCGCTTGTTGAGAATAACCTCAAAATTATTGCTGAGTGTTTTAAGCTGTGCACTCTCTTCCATAATATCATTGATGATAAGATCGAGGCTTTCAGTGTCTGTATAAGATTTTTCGGACTGTGCGTTGACATCATCGAGCCCTTTGTTAACCGCTATAAGTCTTTTGTTTTGCTCATCGAAACCCTCTTCAAATGTATCAAGTGCTTTGATTGTTGTCTGAAGTGTTTTCTCTATATCATCAAACTTGCTTTGAAGTGCCTGCGTTGTCTCTTCAATCTCCACAAATGTTTTTTTGGTTCTTTTTGCATCCTCCGCAACAGTATAAATACTTTGAGTGATGCTTTGAACAACACCTTTAGTGAGATTTGCACTCTGAGCGGATTTTTCTGCAAGTTTTCTTACTTCATCTGCTACAACAGCAAAACCTCGTCCATGCTCTCCTGCACGTGCTGCTTCTATAGCGGCGTTGAGTGCGAGTAAGTTAGTCTGCTCTGCAACATCTGAGATAGATTCGATAGTTTGTACAACTTCATTGGAAAGTGCACTCAGCTCTTCAATGGAGAGGACGGTCTGTTCCATTAAAGATGAGGCTTCATCAACTTTTGCAACATTTTCAGTTAACACACTACGCCCCTCATCAACACTTTCGATGGAATTTGACGACTCCTCTTTGATATTTTCCATCTGACCCAAGAGCGTTTCACTACTTTGGTTTACCACGTCAATATCTTCTATAGCTGAGCTGACGATTCGTTTTTGATGCTCAAGGCTTTTCTTATTTTTCTCGATTTTGATCGTAGCGAAAGAGGCATCAAAGGTCATAAGTTTGGATTGATTGACAACTTTTGAAATAACCGGTTTAAGGTTATATGCAACTCTGAAAAGATGGCGCATGATACGGTCTATCTCGTTTTTTGTATGCGATAATCCATCTTCATCTCTCTTCAAATCATCAAGAACAAAGTTCCCGTTCTCGATACGGAAGGTAATGTCAAGTATCTTTTGAACACGCTTGGAAATTTCAAAATAAAAATAAAGTTGAATCGCAAGAACAACAAGTACAATATTGAGAAACCAGTTCAGTCCCATAATGACAAGATTGGAATGAAGTGCTTCGCGATAGTCTGTTGTATCTATTTTTACACTTTCTGCAGCTATTACATCACCAGGAGTCCAAGTCGGATGGCACATCTTACAGCGTTCTTCTGCTGTTATGGGACGGGCGACAATATAGAGTTCTTTCTCTTTTTGCTTAATGAAGAGATCTTTTTGTTTTTTGTTTTTATGTGCATTAAAGTAATCTATGAGCTGCTCTTCATACGGAAGTGCTTTGTTCCGCTCAAGCATCGGATGTTTGGAGGCTTCTTTAAAAAAAATCTTTCCTCCGCTGATATCTGTAAAGCGCTTGAAAACATCGTTTTGAATAACTTGTGGGATTTCACTGCTCTCTCCATTAAAAAACTTTTCATTCCTGCTTTGAAACAGTACATCCGCAAAGTTAAGAATGGACTCTCCTTCAGATTTGAAATTGTGCAGCATCACTTTTTTATTGTCACTGTAAAGCTTATAGTATGCTGCGGAGGTCACGACAATAATAACAAAAGATACGATGATGCCGGCTGATGTTGCAAGTTTGAATCTACGGAAAAGTTTGAACATTTCAAGACCTTTTTGTTGGATAAAGAATAATAAGTGACATTAAATAATTTCGTACAATTTATGATAGCGTTAATCATATAATATCAATTGATGGGTAATGAACCTGTTAACAATACAATGTCAGATTAAAAAAATCTTACAAATAATTACTTTTAGTAACATTTTTAACAAATCACAACAAAAAAGCTTTAGTTGATAACTTGTATATATTTATGCAGTATAATTTAATCAAGAAAGAGGATAAGAATTACCATGAAACACGAATTAACACTAATTGGAATTGGGTCAAGTGCAGGTGGGCTAGAAGCACTGCGTCTGCTTTTGTCTGGTATCAATATAAAGGATGACTATATTGCATATGTTGTCATACAGCATCTAAGTCCTTCCCACAAAAGTACTCTACGTGAATTATTATCACTTGAAACACAATATGAAGTGCTTGATATTATCGATGGTGTACTTCCAAAACCAAAAACTGTATACATCGTTCCCCCAAACCATAATGTTATTTTACGAAATGGTTTACTGCATTTAGAAAAGATACCTACAGAATGGATAGGACCAAAACCTTCTATTGACAAATTTTTCCTTTCTCTTGCTCAAGAAAAAGGAAAAAACGCAGTAGGCATTATCCTATCTGGAACAGGATTTGATGGTTCTCAAGGAATTCGAGCCATCAAATCTGAAGGTGGAGTTACAATAGTTCAAGATCCAAATGAAGCGAAATTTGATGGAATGCCTATTGCAGCCATCAAGACAAAAGCAATAGACTATATTTTGCCAGCCAAACAGATGCATGACGAAATTGTTTATATTTTAAATTACTCCAACTCTCTTCATTTAGAGGAAGAAGAAAACTCATCAGCAATTCGTTTAATTTTTAATACTTTAAAAAATCGTATTGGAGTAGACTTTTCGCAGTACAAAAAAGGCACGATAACACGAAGAATTGAACGGAGAATGGCAGCAATTAAATCTCTTTCAATCGAAGATTATGCAAAGTATATTGAAGAAAATTCGGAAGAGGCCGAGTTATTATATCAAGATATGCTTATTGGAGTAACTTCATTTTTCCGCGATAAAGATGCTTTTGATGCTTTTGGTGTACAAATAAAAAAATACCTTGAAACTGTCAAAGAAGACACTTTGCGCATTTGGGTAACCGCTTGTGCGACTGGCGAAGAAGCCTACTCTTTAGCCATATTACTTGATGAGATTCTAGGTTCTAAGACACGAATTCATATTAAAATTTTTGCAACAGATATTGATGAGAATGCAATAAAAAAAGCACGTGAAGGGAAATATTCTGAGGTATCCATTGCTTCACTGTCAAAAGAAAGAAAAAAATTGTATTTTACACAAAGAGGGGATAAATATGAGATAAAACCGTTTTTAAAAGAACGTGTTATATTCTCCAAGCACAACATCATTACAGACCCTCCTTTTATGCATCTCGATATAATTTTATGCCGTAATCTTTTAATTTATTTTGAAAATGATCTACAGCAAATAATATTTAATATATTCGCATATACTCTAAAAAACAATGGATTGCTATTTCTTGGTAAATCTGAGACTATTGGCACTTTTACCGATTATTTTGCGACAATTGACTTGAAAAACAAAATCTTTCAAGCACGCAGTACTACAGAACTTAGAAAGACTCTTTATCCAAAAATGTTTTTCATCAATACCAGATATATAGCTCCTAGTAAATCAAAAGAACTGAAACATACAGGAAATATTGAAGACACGATAAAGCAGACACTTTTTGAATACTATGAAGAGAAAAGTATCGTAATTGACAATGACTTTAATCTACACTACATAAAAGGCAACTTAAATGGTCTCCTTAAAATACCATCTGGTGTTGTTAATAATAATATTCTAAAAATGCTGCCTGATGTTCTCTCTATTGAGATTCGTTCTGCTATCTATAAAATAAACAAAGAAAACACAAAAACAATATTCCCATTAACTATCAAGACAATCTATAATGATAAATTTTACAAGATAAGAATTTCACCTCTTGAAGGATATACAGGAAACTACCTACTCTTTTTAATTTCATTTGAAATAGAACATGTGTCCAACAATATAAGAACATCATCCGATAACTCCTCATCAAATAATGCAAAAATCCATTTTTTGGAGCAAGAACTCACCGCAACCAGAGAACACTTACAAACCGTTATTGAAGAGTTGGAGGCGTCCAATGAAGAACTTCAAGCATCCAATGAAGAACTTCAAGCATCCAATGAAGAACTTCAAGCATCCAATGAAGGTCTAGAAACTACCAACGAAGAGCTACAAAGCACAAACGAAGAGCTACAAAGTGCTTACACAGAAATTCGTACATTATACGAAAAACAAAATTATCAGAAACAACAACTTCTGAAAAAAACCGAAGAATTAACCCACCTGCAATATGAACTCAAAGCTCAGTACGAATATCTTAAACATATATTAGACACCGAAGAAAATATTGTTATTACAACCGATGGAAGACTTTTAAGTTCTGTAAATGCTAAATTTTTACAATTTTTTTCTGAATATAATTCACTTGAAGAATTTAACAAGAAGCATAATTGTATATGTGACTTTTTTGAGAAAGTTGAAGATGAGGGATATGTTTATGATGGTAAAGACGGTCAAAACTGGATAGACCAAATACTTTTATCCAGCAGAAATGATATGAAAGTATGTATTAAGAGAGGTGAGAAACAATTTACATTCCATGTGATGGCAAGCTCACTTAGCCTTAATCAAACAGATAAACAATATACTGTTACATTTACAGATATTACAGATATTATCGCTCAAAACAATAACCTTTATTTAACACAGCAGCGTGAACAAGCTAATAAATTTTGCAAGACACAAATACTCTTTGATATCCAAGAAGCATTAGGCATCAATGAATTTATACATAATATTTTACAAAACCAAAAAAATTCTTTAAACAAAGTATATCGTCTTTACCTGCAATCATTCGAAGTGTCTAACCAAACAAAAGAACAACACTATCTCCAACAGTTTCAGATTGAAAAAGAAAAATTTCTTCATAACATGGCATTATTGCAGAACTTTTTTATTGGAAGTGATGAAGTCTCCCTAGAAATCAATGAAATAATACATGAACTTGCAGACATATTTAATCAAGACAAGAAGTTTTGCGAAGTGAAGTTTATTGTAAGCGGTGACACACAACTCGAATATAAAGACTATCCTAAAAAGATATATTTATTTTTATATGGATTAATGCTTTTTAACATACGTCTAATTAAAAGACTTAAAACTACTCAATCGCATAAAATAGAAATTAATATAAAAAAAGAAAAAAAAGAAACCATAATAAGCTTTTCTAGTCCTGGATCAAATGATTTGTACAAGGAAGTGATTTTTTTAGATGCCCAAGAAGACACATTTTTGGTAAAAAAAGACCAGATGATTCTCAATATGCTTTCATTACTCAAATCAATTACAGAAGAGTTTTATAAAGGCCAGCTAAAAATCAATAATAATAACTTTCAAGTGATTTTGAAATAAGGAGAATTCCAGTGAACCAAGAAGACTTTAGTTGGTTTGAAGAACTGATCAATGATTTTCCATATAGTGTTCTTTTAGTAAATCAACAACTCAAAATTTTAAAAAAAAATCATGTTGCAAAAATAACATTTCCTGATAGTGAATCTCAGCAAAATTATCTAGAACATTTTTTTTCAATATCAACATTCACTAAATTGCTTGATTTTAAGAAAAAGATGCAAAAAGAGCCATTCGCTCAAATAGAAATAAAATTGGAATCACTTGGAGATACGCTTTTATTAGGTAAAATCTGTACTACTAAAAAGCATTATCTGATAGCTGCTTTTCCAGTAAAATATAAAGAACTTTTTCAGAACTTACTAAACCGATACAACACTCTTCTCTATTACCTCCCTGTTGGAATTATAATGACCGACGCAGAATATAAAATTGTAGATGTTAATCCTGCGTTTACAAAATTAACAGGTTACAACAACCAAGAATCTCGTGGCAAAAAACTTTCTATATTGAAATCTGGTATCCATCAAGATGACTTTTATAAAAAGCTTTATCAAGAACTCAACGAACGCGGCCTGTTTAGTGGAGAGATAATAGACAGAAATAAAAAGGGCGAGCTGATCCATCTACAAACAACCATATTTCCTATATATGATATTAATCACGAAATCGTAAATTTTATTGGTATTCAACTAGATATAAGTCAAATAAGATTTTTGCAAAAAAAAATGGCAACTCATTCTCGCCTGGATCCTCTCACCCGTTTAAATAATAGAGAATCTTTTTTGAATGTTTTAGAGGTTAAACTTGATTTTGTCAATGAAAATAATAAACTAGCATTATTTTTTATAGATCTAAATAGATTCAAACTTATTAATGACACTTTTGGCCATGATCAAGGTGATATTATCTTAGCACAAGCTGCTTCAAGAATCAAACAATCTTTGCGTGGGAATGACCTGATTGGACGATTTGGAGGTGATGAGTTTTTAGTTTTAATCGAGCGAATAGATTATAAAAGTGCTCGAAAAATTGCTAAAAAAATTGCAGAAGAAATATCCAAACCCTACCAAATCAATGATAAAGTTATTGATTTTATTTCTGGAAGCATAGGTATAGCTTTTGCCCCAGATGATGCTAAAAAATCTTCCGAACTCCTTAGAAAGGCAGATGCTGCAATGTATGCATCCAAGCAAAATTCTAGTACTTCACAAGTTGTTTTTGCGACATCTTTGCAAGAAAAAGACATGCAAACGAAGACACTTTGTACTGAACTACTTGGTGCCATAGAAAATGAAGAAATTTATATCCGCATTCAGCCAATTGTAGATATTGAATCAAAAAAAATCATTGGTGGAGAAATATTAGGAAGGTGGCTAAATCTGAAATTTAATGAAGTTCGACCAGATGTTTTTTTTGATTTTGCAGAAAAAATAGGAATTTCCAATAAACTTAATAATTACATCATCCAAGAAGTTTTAAACTTTTTGCATAAATATGACTTAGATGATAATATTTTTATCGATATCAATTTTTCTGCTGAGGAATTTAGCAATATTCATTTCATTGATAATATTAAAACATTATTTGATGCTGAACCACTTTTAAAAAAACATATTGTTGTAGAAATCACAGAACATACTATGATTAATAACGTTTATCTAACAACTAAACATTTATCTGCTCTAAGAGAGATGGGAATAAAAATAGCGATCGATGATTTTGGAACTGGTTTTTCATCTCTTGCTTATCTAAAAAATTTTTCAATAGATTTTTTAAAAATTGACAAAAGTTTTATTGATAATATTGAGAGCCAAAGCAAAGATGCCGATATAGTTAATGCAATTATTACTATGGCTCATGCCATAGGTGCTAAAACAGTTGTAGAGGGCGTAGAAAGAGAAACTCAATATCTCAAATTAAAAAAGTTGGGAGCGGACCACATACAAGGATTCTATTTCTATAAACCATTGCTACCTGAAGTTTTTATCGAAGAAATCCATCTTCAAAATTTCTAAATATATCTATAGTGCGCTAGCGGACTCTATAATTTGAACGATTTGGCGGGACTCCGTTATTAGCTCATGCAAGGTGTCCGCCTCTATAAAATGTTTTTGAGACATATCTTCTTTTTTTCTTCCGTCTCTATGTACTATATCATTTCTAATATCTAGATATTGTTTTAATTCGGTTGTAGTAATTTCAAAACCAAACTTCTTGTATAGTTTATATACATCATCAAATCTATGCCATATAAACCCTAATGCACTAAATGAAATTCTTTCTTTCATTAGCTTTTTTATATCCTTGCCTATATCTTCTGAATCTTTTAAGCTATTGAGTTCTTGTAGTGATATGGGGTGTCTTTTAAAATGTGTTATCTTATCTAAAACAGGCATTGTCTTCTCTATATTTTCCAATGAGTAATTTACAAAAAAATCAAATAAAAATGATTCTATAATCGCGTATATTCTGGCAAATAGCATTCGCATAAAATCTTCTGAATACTCACCCATTTGTCCTGCAATAGCTATTTGATCTTCAATATTCTTTAGGGATGCAAAAGTGTTTTCAATTATTGTCTCTGTATCATAAAAGACAATATCACTGTAATCTTCATCGGGATACCATGAATCGTCAGGAAGAGGGGACCATTGATTTAGTTCATCTAATTCATTAATAAGCTCTTTAATTACATCTTCATCAACTTCACTTCCAAATTGACTATATAAAATTTCATCTGTATACTCAAGAGGACCATATATCGGTATATACCCTCCTTCTCTTGATTCATATGGCAACAGATTAGCAGGATCATCATAATGTTCAAAAAACCATGTTCGCATTTGTTCTATTTGCTCTTCTTGTGACATTTTGTCTTCCCCTTTACATGTCTTACATTGAGTTTAACTGCTATTACTTCAAATGTCAAATTCATATAGAAACCATAAATTTAAACCCATAGTTTTTATCGATGATACCTCCTATTTGTGGTGAGACATCCTTTAATATAACTTGGGTGTCCGTTAAAAAATAAGAGGTAGCTTGTTTATACTTACCGTATTCTAATAGCTCTAACAGTGAGAGTTTATATTCCTGGTCGTTAATGTCTAGTGTAATATGTAATACTCTCTCTTCACGATCATACTTGATAATTGCAGACGATCCTTCAAGCCTCTTTATAGTAAGGTTATCTTCATTAAGTAGTTCATTAACATACTCAACATCCCTAGATGCTATCTCTTCTTCTGTTTTATCCCCATCTTCAACCATCGCATCTGCTATATCTAATGTGTCTAAATTCACAATAAAGTATTGTTTCTCAATAAACTCTTTAAGCATATCACTCTCCTCATTTTATTTAATTTCTAGCACTGTTGAGGCACTCTATCTCTCTACTATAATTTTTCCATAATCCCCTGTTTTGAGTCCTGGCTTTTTCTAACACTTTTTCAAAATATCCTTTTTCATCGCTTGACATATACCTACGAAATGGAACCGCATGCCCATTGAGGATCATAGCCTCGTTAAAAGTCATTGCGTTATCTAGCTGAACAACACAAATGGAGCGTCCATAACGGTCTTTTCCGTGAGTTTGGTAAGAATATGTATTTCCAAGTTTTAAAAGCCTTTTAGCCGCTCTTGTGGCACTTTTACCGGCACTTATCATATCTTTAGCTGAAACATTTCTGCAATATTTGATATCTCTTTTGAGTTTTGAATTGTTTTTAGACTCAGGAGTATCGATATATTCGATTCTGCATTTGACTTTTTTGCCATTCGCTTTAAAATAGAGCGTATCTCCGTCAACTATCTTTGTAAGCATGCCGGTATCTGCGAGCAGTAAAAACGGTATTAATAAAATGAAAAACTTTAACATGAGACTATTCCTTTATGAATGAAATATCAAGCATATTTTAATCATCGTTTTTTCAAGAAGCTTCTCAGTGTCAGTAGAGGGTTTTTACTCTACTGACACTGAGAAGTTTTTTGTTCAAATATATCTAAAAATTTTTCTTGATCTTTTTTATACTCATCATAGTCTATCGTTTTCATTGTATTTGATAACGCACAGACACATATTGCCTTTTTTTGTTTAATATACGCTCTGCGTAATGGTCTTTTATCTTGAAAAATACAGCTGTCTACAATTGAATATTCAATGGCAACGGGATATCTATCTTCGCTCTGCATATGCTTTCCAATTTGATATGCGGCAGGAGTGCCAATCATAATAGCGGTCATCGCACCAATAATTGGTTCTTTGAATTTACTATATTTTGATTTTGTTAAATCTTCTTCGCATTTTTTACATTTTATCTCAGAAGATAGTTTTATTGTATTCTCTTCATCGCAGTTTGGACAGATTATTTTTAGTTTTGATTCCAATGGATAGTTCCTTTTAACTCTGTTTACAAGGATAAATAATAAAAAATATACTTTACTTTATCTCTCTTAAATAAAATAATAATTATTTATACAATTTAATGAATATTAAACATATCTTAAATTAATAGTATTATAATATTTCACAATTTTAATAGAAAGGTACAATAAAATGGGTGAAACAGTTCTTAATAATAACGATTTTCTAGTTTCTCAGACAGATGAAAAAGGCACTATTCTTTTCGCGAATGATGATTTCTGTAAAATTGCAGGATATGATATCGAAGAGATGATAGGAAAACCACATAATATAGTTCGGCATCCGGATATGCCAAAAGCTGCATTTAAAGATCTATGGGAAACAATCAAACAAAACAAAATTTGGACGGGTTATGTTAAGAATAAAACCAGAGATGGCGGTTTTTACTGGGTCTTTGCAA
>WFQD01000447.1 GCA_015487265.1 Sulfurimonas sp.
GACAGCAAATGAGGTTCAGGGAGCAGAGATGCTTGTCAGATGGCAACACCCCCATAAAGGAGTTCTATTTCCAGATTATTTTATTGGTGCCATTGAGGAGATGGGTCATATTCATAAGTTGTCCATCAAAGCTCTCCATAAAGCTTGCTCCTTTATAAAAACAAACCAGTATCAAAAGACATTGGCAGTAAATATTAGTTCAAAAGAGCTTCTCTTCCAAAACTTTGAAGATGAAATCATTAAGATTATTTCAAGTTACGGCATAAATCCAACTTTAATTGAGTTGGAGATTACAGAAACAGCAATTATTGAAGAGTTTGACAGAGTTGTCAAAAAAATAAAAAAACTTCAAGAGTTTAGTATACAGTTTTCTATAGATGACTTTGGAACGGGATATTCGTCTATAGAGTATCTACAAGAACTTCCTATAAATACTTTGAAAATAGATAAAAGATTCCTTCGGGACTGCACCAACAACTCAAATAAAGAACTCATCCAAATAATGATAAATATGGCAAAAGTTTTAAAAATGAAGATAATTGCAGAAGGAGTAGAAACCCAAAAACAACTACAGTTTTTACAAGAAAACCGGTGTGAACTTTATCAAGGATTTTACTTTAGTAAGGCTGTTGATGAAGAGAGTTTTAAAAGTTTACTAAAAAAAGGAGAAGAAAAATAATGGTAATACAAAAAAGTTTAACAGGTTTTGCAGTTTTTATATCGGCAATGCCGCTTTTGGCAATGCATGACTATAGGTGTACAGATACTTGCCTTTGTGAGGAACATCATTCACTCAATGTTAGTTCTTTTGACAAAGCATTTGAACAAGGCAATGTAAGTGGAAACATAAGAGTTGCTTATATTAATCAAGATAATGCCATAGGTGCAGATAGCTATGCAACATCTATAGGTGGAGAGTTGAAGTATGAAACTGCAAAGTTTTATCATACTTCTTTTGCTCTCTCTACATTTATCTCTCAAAAAGTATCTCCACTGAGTGGTGACTTCGATAAAGATGAGTTAAATCTTGACTTCTTTGATAGTGACGGAAGTTCGTTTGCCTATTTAGGAGAAGCTTATATTGACTACAACTACAAGAACTTTGATGTTCGCATAGGACGTCAAAAGCTAGATACACCTTTAAATGACAGAGATGACATCAGAATGGTGCCAAATACTTTTGAAGCAGTGACTATTGGGTATGGTGGCATTGAAGACTTTGTCTTTATGGCTGGCTATATAACAAGATGGGCAGGATTTGATTCCGGTGAAGATATATCTGCATTTAAAGATATACCTGGAGATATAAGCGCTACAGGAGAGCACGGTTCTCATGCATACCTTGCAGGTGTTATGAACTCTAGTGTAGAAAACCTAGACCTACAGGCTTGGTATTATGATTTTGATAAGTTGGCGGGTGTGCTCTATGCAGATGCAGTTTATGAAAGCAACTATAACGATAACATACCTTTATCTTTGGGCTTACAGTATGCACACTATCATGAAAAATCATCTTCTATGGTTGAGGGAAATGTATATGGAGTAAATTTTGCTACAGGATACAACATCTTTAATATAAGTGCAGCATACAACAGTGTAGATACCCAAAATGGAAAGATTATTGTTATAGGGCATGGTGGTGGTCCATATTTTACCTCTATGGAAGAGATGACTATAGATGCCATCAGTAATGCTCAGGCTTATGTTGTATCTGCTGATATGGAACTGTTTCAAAACTTGACACTCTCCTACGCTTTTGGACATTTTGATGGAAAAGACGGGCTTAGTGATGTGGAGTACGAAGAGAATGATGTTATACTTGCATATCAGTTTTATGAAAAACTTGATGTTGAAGCGAGTTATGCAGATATAAATGATAAAAAAAATAGTGGCAGTGGTGATACAGGCTACAAACGCGGTTTAGTTCGTCTAAACTATAACTTTTGAAAAGACAAGGATGTAATAAAATGCAGTGGATAATGAACATTAAAATAAAACAGATGTTAATGGGTGTAGCAGTACTGGTAATAGGTATGCTACTTGCAAGTGGGGCACAGAACTATACAAAGTTAAAAGCTATTCAAGACTCTTCTCATGCGCAATCCAAAGAGATTTTGCCAAATACATTTGATTTTATAGCAGTTAAGAAAGGAATTACTGAGATACACTTATGGTTTTTGGATGCTTCTGCAACAAAGTCTGTTAAGGGATTTGATGATGGTCTTGGTGAAGCACAAAAGGCTTATGAGAGAACAAAACAACACTTAGATAGTTTGATACAGACACATACAAAATCCAATGAACCAGATATGGTAAAAGAGCTAAAAGAGTTTAAGTCTAATTTAAATGATTACTACAGTGCAGGTTTAGCTATGGCAAAAGCATATATTAAAGACGGCTCAGCCGAAGGTAATAAGATGATGTTACAGTTTGAACCTTATGAAGAAAAACTTATTCCAGTTTTAGATGCTTGGTTAAAAGAACACATCCAAGAATCAAACAATGTTGCACAAGAGATTGATGAAAAAGTAAATAGTACTCTATCTTCATCTATAATATTTTCTCTAGCTATTATATTTATAACAATATTTGCATTTGGTATTATCGATAAAGTTCTTAGTAACATCAAAAAAATTGAAGTCTATTTATCAAAACTAAAAGAGTTAGATTTTACACAAGAGCTGCATATAAATGGTAAAAATGAGATAGCACTCATTGCTCAAAATCTCTTTTCTGTTATCACAACTATTAAAGAGTTTATATCTGAAGTGAAATCAACATCAACTGAAAATGCTTCCATCTCTCATGAACTCTCAACAACAGCACTGAGTGTTGGACATAATGTTGAAAACTCTGTTGGCATCGTTGAAAATGCATCGACGCAGGCAAAAGAGATACAAACAGAAATAAAAGGTTCTATCTCAAAAGCACAAGCTTCAAAAGAGGAGATTATTCAGGCAAACAGTAATCTAGAAACAGCAAAAGACGAGATTATCACGCTCACTTCAAAAGTACAAGAGACAGCACAAACAGAAGTGGAGCTCTCACAGAATATGGAAGAACTCTCTAAAGAAGCCGGTGAAGTAAAAACGATCTTAGTCGTTATTGCAGACATAGCAGACCAGACAAACCTCTTAGCACTCAATGCTGCCATAGAAGCCGCTCGTGCAGGTGAGCATGGTCGTGGCTTTGCCGTAGTTGCAGATGAAGTCAGAAAACTAGCAGAACGCACGCAAAAATCTCTCGCAGAAATTAATGCTACCATTAATGTTGTCGTGCAGTCTATCATTGAAGCATCATCAAAAATGAGTGAAAACTCACAAGAGATCAATGAACTCGCAAGTATTGCAGAGGGCGTTGAATTTAAAATCAATGAAACTGTGTCGATAGTAAACAGTGCCGTAGAAGCCAGTGAACATACTGTAATAGATTTTGAAACTACAGGCAAAAACATAGAAACTATAGTTACAAAAGTTGAAGAGGTTAATACCATCTCTTCTACAAATGCAAGAAGTGTAGAAGAGATAGCAGCAGCAGCTGAACATCTCAACTCTATGACTGATAATTTAAATAACAAACTTGCAACATTCAGAACTTAAGAAGATTGTCCTTATCGGTGCCTCTACAGGAGGTCCGGGACAAATTCAAAAAATTATAAAATCACTGCCGCCTCTAAAGGATGTATCTATTGTCATAGCACAACATATGGCTGATGGATTTTTGGAGAGTTTTACCTCTCAACTACAACAACATACTAACAATAAAATTGTATTGATTGAAAATGAGCTTTTGTTGCAAGCGGGAAAAATTTACCTATGCAAATATACAACTTTCTTAGATATGAGAATGCAGAAGTTTATGGTCAATGATCTGCAGACAAATAGCTATAATCCGGATATAAACACTCTCTTTCAATCTTTTGTATCAATAACCGATAAAATAGAGGTATTAAGTATAATATTGACAGGGATCGGGGATGATGGCGTAGTATCATGCCATGCCTTACAAAAAGCCGGTGCAAGATGTATAACCGAGTCAAAAGAGAGTGCCATAATAGATGGCATGCCAAATCGCGCAAGAACACTTATATCAGATATTGAAGTATATGGTATTAAGACTATTGCAGAGCAAGTCAGGGAGTTTTGCAGCTAATGCTAAGTATCTTTAAACATAAAAAACAAGAGAAACAACCAGAAGAAAAAAGCAGGGAAGATTTTACCCAAATAGGGATAATTGCTGCATATTTCAAAAAAGAGACAGGTGTTACATTTGAAAAACAGATGAGTATATTAAACAATAAAGTGATGCTCTTTTGTAAACAAAACTCCATAAACTCTTACAATGAACTTCTTCACCTCTTACAAAAAAACAAAAAAACAAAACAAGAGCTAATCGATCTCTTAACAACCAATGAGAGTTACTTTTACAGAGAGTTCAAACAAGTGCAACAACTTGTTGAGTATGTAAAAAAGCTCAATAGACAAGTCTCAGTCTTATGTGCTCCAAGTGCAACAGGAGAGGAGCCTTACAGTATAGCTATTGCACTGCTCGAAGCGGGAATTTCAGCTGAAAGTTTTCACATAACAGGGATAGATATCAACCAAGAAGCTCTTCAAAAAGCAAAAGAAGCTATTTACGGTGAAAGAAATATAAAATATTTACC
>WFQD01000448.1 GCA_015487265.1 Sulfurimonas sp.
GATGTGTATAAGAGACAGATTGGACACTTTACAACTCATAGGTAGAACAAAACAACTGTTTATTGATGATATCAAAACACATGATATAAGACTATCACAAGAAGTTGCTGACTCCTCTTTTTTAGTCCTTGGTGGTGCAGGCAGCATTGGTCAGGCTGTCGTAAAAGAAATATTTAAACGCAGCCCTAAAAAACTTCATGTTGTTGACATCAGTGAGAACAATTTAGTGGAACTTGTTCGAGATATAAGAAGTTCATTTGGCTATATCGATGGTGAGTTTAAAACCTTTGCACTTGATATTGGTAGCATAGAGTATGATGCTTTTATCGCCACAGATGGTAGATATGACTATGTACTCAATCTCTCTGCATTAAAACATGTAAGAAGTGAAAAAGACCCCTTTACTTTAATGCGTATGGTTGATGTCAATATTTTCAATACTGACAAAACACTCGCTCAAGCAAGACAAAAAAGAGCAAAAAAATACTTTTGTGTTTCTACGGACAAAGCTGCCAATCCTGTGAATTTGATGGGAGCATCGAAGAGAATTATGGAGATGTTTGTGAATCGCCGCTCAAAATACACAAAAGTCTCGATGGCACGATTTGCTAATGTTGCCTTTTCGGATGGTTCACTTCTACATGGCTTTAACAAACGTATAGAAAAAAGGCAGCCTATTGTCGCTCCCAACGACATAAAACGCTACTTCGTCACACCACAGGAGAGTGGAGAACTTTGTTTGATGTCTTGTATATTTGGAGAAAATCGTGACATCTTTTTTCCTAAACTCGATGATGCTTTACATCTGATCTCTTTTGCAGATATAGCCGTAAAATATTTAAAAGACAAGGGTTATGAACCTTATCTATGCAAAGATGAAGAGGAAGCAAGAGAGTTGGCAAAAACACTGCCGGATGAAGGAAAATGGCCTTGTCTTTTTACTCAAAGCGATACAACAGGTGAAAAAGATTTTGAAGAGTTTTACACAGATAAAGAAACACTTGATATGGATAAATTTCAAAGTTTAGGCATCATAAAAAATGAACTTGCATATGATGACAGTCTCTTAAATAATTTTACAAAAAATATAAACGCAATGAAAAAGTCTCTGCGCTGGTCTAAAGAAGACATAGTCAAAGAGTTTTTCAAACTACTCCCTGATCTGAATTATGAAGATAAGAAGAAATATCTTGATGAGAAGATGTAATGCAAGCAATAGTTGATTTTATTCGTGAACTTTACAAGACACAAGAATTTATTCCCTTGCATGAACCAAAATTCATTGGCAATGAAAAAAAATACTTGAATGAGTGCATAGACTCCACTTTTGTCTCAAGTGTAGGAGTCTTTGTCAACAGATTTGAAGAGGAATTTGCCAAATATATCGGAAGTAAGTATGCTGTTGCTGTTGTTAATGGAACAGCTGCACTACATATTTCTTTATTGTTAGCAGATGTGCAAGAAGAAGACGAAGTCCTCACGCAGCCGCTTACTTTCATCGCCACTTGCAATGCCATAAGCTACTGTGGAGCAAAGCCTATTTTTGTAGATGTCGATCTGGACACTTTGGGAATGAGTCCAAAATCACTAGAGAGTTTTTTAGAGAAAAATTGTGAAATTCAGAATCATCAGTGTATCAATAAAGCAACGAAAAATATCATCAGAGCCTGTGTGCCAATGCATACTTTTGGACATCCTTGTAAAATTGATGCGATTCAAAAGATATGTGAAAAATGGCATATAGTTTTGGTGGAAGATGCTGCTGAAAGTTTGGGAAGTTTCTATAAAGATAAACATACGGGAACTTTTGGAAAACTCGGTGCTTTTTCATTTAATGGCAATAAAATAATCACTTCAGGCGGTGGTGGCGTGATAGTCACAGATGATGAGCACCTCGCAAAGAAAGCAAAACACCTCACAACCACAGCGAAACTTCCACACCCTTACGAATACACCCATGATATGATAGGCTATAACTACCGTATGCCAAACCTCAATGCAGCCCTTTTGGTTGCACAGATGGAGAAGTTGGAACAATTCTTAGCTTCTAAACGCAAACTCACCGAAGAGTATGCAAACTTTTTTGCTCAATTTGACGATATAGAGTTTATACGAGAGCCAAAAGAGGCACACTCTAACTATTGGCTCCAAGCAGTTATGCTGCAAAACAACGAAGAGAGAGAGGCGTTTTTGCAATATTTAAACAAGCATAATGTAATGACACGCCCTATCTGGAGACTTATGAGTGAGTTGGAGATGTTTGCTGATTGTCAAAAAACAGATTTGAGTAATGCTGAATATCTGCAAGAACGAGTTGTAAATTTACCAAGTAGTGTAAGAGTATGAAAGAGAAAATAATTTTAATTGGCGGTGGTGGGCATTGTAAAAGTGTCATTGATGTCATAGAGCAAGAGGGGCGCTTCGAGATTGCAGGGATAATTGAAAAATATGTCGGTGAGTCAGAAGCGGTACTTGGATATCCTCTCATTGGTACAGATGACGAGCTTGAAAAACTACGTCAAGAGTATACTTATGCGTTTGTAACCATCGGACATTTAGCATCTAACAAAGTACGAGTCAAACTCTTTGAAAAACTCAAAGCACTGGAGTTTAACATTCCTGTCATCATCTCTCCTTTAGCCTATGTCTCCAAGCATGCAAAGGTGGCCAGTGGAACGGTTGTAATGCACCATGCTCTCTTAAATGCAGCTGTAGATGTTGGTGAGAACTGCATCATAAACTCCAAGGCGTTGCTTGAACATGATGTTGTCGTAGGTGATAACTCTCATATATCTACGGGAGCAATTCTAAATGGTGGCGTGAGTGTAGAGCCTAATAGTTTTGTAGGCAGCGGCACTGTTGCAAAGCAAGGCAGTAACATTTCAGGATTTATAAAAATGAGGAGTGTTGTAAAATGAGTGTTTTTATCATTGCAGAAGCAGGGGTCAATCATAACGGCAGCATAGAACTTGCTAAAAAGCTCATTGACGTGGCATGTGAAGCGGGAGCGGATGCTGTGAAGTTTCAAACCTTTAAAGCTGAGAAACTTGTGAGTAAGAATGCACAAAAAGCAGAGTATCAAAAAGAGACAAGTGGTGCTGGTGAGTCACAATTTGCAATGATAAAAGAACTTGAACTTGATTTAGAAACACACAAAGAACTGATGGCATACTGCAAAGATCAAAAGATAATGTTTCTCTCAACCCCTTTTGACCTTGAGAGCATTGCAATGCTTGATGATTTGGGACTTAAAATTTTCAAAATTCCTAGTGGAGAGATTACCAATCTCCCTTATCTTCGAGCTATTGGTGCATTAAAAAAACAAATCATACTCTCAACAGGAATGGCAACGATGGCTGAAATAGGTGCAGCACTCAATATTCTCACGCAAGCAGGAACCCCAAAACAAAACATTACAGTACTACATGCAAATACAATGTACCCAACTCCTATGGAAGATGTAAATCTGCGGGCGATGCCAAATATTGGAAAAACTTTTGGTGTTGCGTATGGATACAGTGACCATACACTTGGCATTGAGGTAGACATAGCTGCTGTGGCAATGGGTGCGAGTGTCATTGAAAAACACTTTACACTTGAAAAAACCATGCAAGGCCCCGATCATAAAGCATCACTAGAACCTGATGAGCTCAAAGCTATGGTGAAGGGCATAAGAAACATAGAAAAAGCCCTAGGCAGTGAAATAAAACAGCCCTCCCCAAGTGAGATGCCCAATATGCAGGTAGCTCGCAAAAGCATTGTCGCTGCAAGAGAGATAAAAAGAGGAGAGATATTCACTCCTGAGAACCTTACAGTGAAACGTCCTGGAAATGGTATAAGCCCTATGAAATGGGATGCAATCATTGGAACTGTTGCACAAAAA
This sequence comes from Sulfurimonas sp., assembly GCA_015487265.1. Classification (GTDB taxonomy): domain Bacteria; phylum Campylobacterota; class Campylobacteria; order Campylobacterales; family Sulfurimonadaceae; genus Sulfurimonas. The sequence goes on from WFQD01000448.1 coordinate 3,884, forward strand.
GATTACGAAGAGGATGAACTCCTATGAGAAAAATCTGTGTAGTTACTGGAACAAGA
>WFQD01000449.1 GCA_015487265.1 Sulfurimonas sp.
ATATAAAAGAAGGTGGTTTTGTTTATTTTTCAATTTGTATTAACAAGCGGAATAGCATTTGAAAATGATTATTTAAACTCTACTAAAAGCTCAGATTTATTAAAATCAACCATTTCGGTCTTAAAATAGGCAACGGCTTTTAAAGTGATTCCCAATGTTTCAACCTTTATCTCTTTACGAAAATACAGATGTGGACATTCCTCCAATATGTCGAGCATCTTTAACGTATCTATATCTATTTTATATAATTCACCTTTAACTCTACGCCCTTCCCCCTTCTTGTCGAGTAGATAGGGGAAAGGATCACCAAGCATAATCATCGGATAAGCATGTTTTGTTTCGACATCGGCTACAAATTGCGCGTTGCCCAATATATTATGATTGCCACAACCTCGTTTTAATGTACCGTATGCAAACAAATAAATATTCGGCTGCATACTAATTCCCCTATGCCGCTTCCCCGACTTTTTTCACGAAACAGTAAATATCCGTTTCAAATCTTTCGCTTACGCAATAATACGGTGTTTCTTCTCCGAAAAGTATTTTGTTTTTCGTTATATAAATTTCGTATTCCTCATGTGGAAACTTGACAAAAATATTGTTCATTAAAGTTTCTCTATCGGGGAAAAACTCCTCAAGCCAATTTTCAAAATCTTTACATATAGTGTTGCTAATCATCTTTCTTCTCCTTTTAACTAATTGTATTTTTTATTTTATTGTTTATTCGGCACTAATAAAAATGGATTCGCTGCTGACCTTTTTTTGGATATGCTTTATCAAGCATATAAAGAAAATGACTCCATGTTTCGGATACCTTCATCAATGCTATAACTGCGGCAAGATGCTTCTCAAGATGTTTGCGCCCTTGTTCGCGTGTCAAGCTCTGATGATAACGAACCGTTCTATTTCCCGATTTGCTCTTTGGTGTTTTTTTCTTCAGCACATCAAGCACTCCTAACGGAAGCCTGCCGTAAATGATATCATTTGTATACCGTCCAATGTATTTCGGCATTTTTCTTCCGTGTTCCCCGAATGTTCCGAGATTGTTCAAACGAAACATCTCGTTGTAGAACTCATCGGGAAACATTTTTGTCCACTCCAAAAACTCTTCGCTTATATACATTTTGAGAATTTTTTGCAGTTCGTCTTTCTCTCTTTCCTCTTGATATCCTGTTATTTCATCTACCAAAGCATCTATTCCTACTTTTGCGAAAGCAGTCATTATACTTAAGAGATTCTGCGCTGTTTTTTGTGATCTTTGCGGCAGCTTGCCATCTTTGTTTGCAAGCATATACGCCTTGCATACATCAACAAAAAGATTGGTTTCAAACGGAATAATAGGTGATCCCGAAATCACGTTCAATCGTTCGATTTTTCCCTCTAAAGCCCTATTTACCCAGCTTTTTAGGTGATCCGAAAGATATGGTTGAATCCACTTTGAGCGCAAAACTCTCATCAAAGCTCGACTCCCTCCACCTACAAGTCTCATTGCTCTTGCAGTTCCGCGCAGGGACAAAAAACGCTTTTTATTGCTTGTTACATAACACTCTATCTGCACATCTTCAGAAACTTTCCAGATTCCTTGATGTGTTACTCTTAGAATCTCCTTTCGATCAGGCTGCATTTTCTTGCAGCGTTCTTTTAATTTATTCATAAATTTTTCTCCAAATTAAAATAAATTTGGCAATATCGCGATATGTGCAATTTGAATTTTACAAGTATTGCACCGAAAAAAGGAAAAAAGTTTACAAAATGCAATATTTTTTAATTATTTTTCTTTTTTCTTCTTTTGATACTCATTTTTACATTCAGGGCATGCACAAGAGGGAAACCTTGCTATATTTCTATGCACCTGCTTAAATTCGATATTATGTTTTTTGCAAATAACGGTTATGGGCGTCCTGTTGTTGACATACTCCACTTTCGAAAAATCATATTCATTTCCAAACTTTGCCACAAACTTCTCGATAAAATTCCTTTTGAACTTTTTAAGTCCATTTTGTTTTTTCCTCTCCACTTGACATTTTTTACAGCCTGTACGACCCCTGAGATGCAATTCAAGCCTTTGTGAAAAATATTCGTTGTGTTTCTTGCAATAAACTTCGATAAAATCATTTCTTTTTCCGATTTTCGTTTCCGTATAGTCGTAGATATCACCAAAAAGCTCCTTACCTTTTGCAATCAATTCCGACTTCTTCACCCGTTTCGCTTCGGCATATCCTATTTTCGCGCATTGCGGGCAAGCATGTTTGTGTTGCAGGTGTTTGACGGGAGCTTGAAGAAACTCACCGTGCTTTTTGCAGATTATAATGATTTTTGTCATGTTATTTGTATAATGTACTTTCGAATAGTCGAATCTGTCGCCGAATCTCTTTTTCGCTTTTTCCAAAAATGCGTTTTCCCTCTCTCGTCTTTCGATTTCACTTACAAATAGTGGCGTACTCATATCGTTCTCCTCTGTTAATTACAAGTAAGTTTTTCATAATGATACGAAAAAAATAGATTTTTAGACGGATTGTTTGCAATATGCAATATTTATATATATTTATTAGTATATATATATTTATTATAAATAGATTTTAATTTATTTAATATATTTTCATATCTATTTAGCAAAAAATAAAGTAATTTTTCACTATTATTCGATCTATGGAGTTATGGAGATAAAGAAAGCAATGTAATTAAGATGTGTAGTTTATGTATAAAGAAAAATTTGAACTATCAATAAGTAATGCTTTAATACACCCCCACATGTTTAAACGTGAAGATGATTATCTCTATTTTTTATTTGAATATTTGTTAAAAAAATCAACCGTTTTTAAAAATGCCGCTTCGCAACTGTCTTTAGTAGCTCCGAAAATTGACATTTTTGCTGTTTCCATATTGACAAAATTCACCCCTCTTTTATCAAAATCGTATATAGAAAAGAAGAACAAGAGATTTATATTTTTTTTGTAAGACATTACCGCTAAATATTTTAGTAGCAATTGTGTCTCGGTGTCACCTTTTGATTCTTTCCCCAATTTTGTGTTTTTTCTAAAGTTTTCTAACTCCTTTTCAAAAACTACTTGCGTCTTTTCACATTCTTTCTTTTTAAAATCATACGCATAGTTAAAGGCGCTTGGGTCTAATAGCATAAACAATCTGTAACTTACGGCAACTTTTGGTATCAAAGAAGTTTCCATCTCTTTGCTTATCGAAATCGCATTTTTATTTTTATATGCTTTGCTATCTAAAGAGGACAACGCTTGTCCATTGTTATTTATCGCGGCTTTCTTTTGAGTGCTATCTGCGCTTGCAAATGTAGAAAGAAAAGAAGCGATTAGTAATCCCGATAGAATTTTTGATATTTTCATTTGCAGCTCCTGCTATGGTTTTAATATTGTTATTATATACAAAAATAAAATCTTATAAAAGTTTTTTTGCAATATTTATATACAATCAAGGATATTTATATGCTAATTATAAATAGATAATCATTTCTTTTACATATATATATCCATTTGTTTAATAAAAAATAAAGAGATTTTTTGCTATTATAAGCCTATGGAAATTGAAAAGATTATACGCCACGCCCACACTCTTATCGAAGCGAAAGAGATACGCCGAATATCTCAAAAAGAGATGGCGGAGAAACTCGGCATTTCGCTTCCGACCTATGCCTCCTATCTTCAAGGCAAGTATGAGCAGATAGGTATGAAAACGCTTTTGAAGATGCTCAATTACTTGAATGACGACGAGATAGTGAAGGTTGTGAGGATGTGGAAACAAAAAACAGAAAAAGAGCAAAATAACGATATTATGTAGCAGCTATACAAAAAAGATTTTTCAGAAAATTGCAGTTTCTTGAGAAAGATTTTCTAAAATTTTTCAACTACTTTTTTAACTCAAATTTAGTGGTTTACAATTCCTCTCTTTTTGTGGCGCAAAGTTCATTACTCAAATCTAAATCGTACTCATCATAAAGCTTTTCAAGGGTTAAAGTCATAAATTTATCGGTTATATCTATACTGTTAAAAAAGCCATCTGAGTAGCTGTTTAGAGTAATTTGTTTTGTGGTTTTATTGTATTCTTGGGTTTACATTTTTTTACAGAATTTTCGATGATGCGGAGAGTCTGTCTCTTATACACATCT
>WFQD01000450.1 GCA_015487265.1 Sulfurimonas sp.
AAAAACTTGTTTCCTCCTTCAAGTGATATGAAGTTACATATGTTCTATATCTTTAAATTACTTAAGGTCATATCAATGAAAAAAATTATTCCTTTGTCTCTATTAACTATCGCTTCACTCTACGGAGCAGAAATCCAACTCGCACCCATAGGTGTCGAATCAACCCTTATTACAGAAGTGGCACAAAATGCACAAACCTCAGCAGATACCGCCGATGCACTCAGTAAAGACCTCCCAAGCGTCGACATGGTGCGCCGTAGTGGTATAGCAAATGATGTTCTCATTCGTGGGCAAAAACGCGATAACATCAGTATAGATATTGACGGAGCAAAGGTTTGCGGGGCATGTCCAAACAGAATGGACCCTCCAATTTCGCATGTTGTAGCCAATCAAATCAGTTCCATAGAAGTCGTTGAGGGTCCTTATGATGTTGAAAACTTTGGAGTACTCAGCGGTGGACTTAAAATTAAAACAAAAAAACCAACAAAAGAGTTGCAAGGGCAAATCAATGTCGGTTTTGGGGCATGGAACTACAAAAAATTTGGCATTACAGGCAGTGGAGGCAACGACATCGTTCGTATGCTTGTAACCGCTTCAACAGAATCAAGTGACCAGTACAAAGATGGCAATGGCAATACGCTTGCACAACAAATAGATAATTATATTGCACAACATCCTACTTTAGCAACACAAGCCTACCAAGCACAGTATCACGATATGCAAGCTTATAAGAAAAAAAGTGTGCAGGCAAAAGCGTTTGTGACAACGGCAGAAAATCAAGAGTTGCGTTTAAGTGTCACAGCAAACAGAAGCGATAATGTACTTTATGCAAACACCACAATGGATGCACTCTATGATGATTCTAACATTTATAGTATTGCATACAATATAAAAAATATTAGCGATGTCTATAAAAATCTCAATCTTGAGTACTACTACTCTGATGTCAAACACCCAATGTCTACAAAATTCAGACAATCAGGGGCTACAAATTATGTCACAAGTGAACTCACAACAAGTATGCAAGGATTGAAACTCAAAAATAGTTTTGAGCTTCAAAGTTATAAACTACTTCTTGGACTAGATACAAGCCGAAGAAGCTGGGATGGAAAATACTACAAAACAAATGCAAGCAGTGGTGTGCAATCACCACTCCCACCAGCTGGCTCTTCTAAAAGTATTGACAATACCATCACAAAAAACAGTGCTCTTTTTATAAAACTTAATAAATCGTACAATAATCTCAATTTTGCTTTTGGCTCACGATATGACCATACAAAAATCACAAATGACACCTATCAAACCAATACTTACAATGCTTTGAGTGCAAACTTAATGACAACATATGCATTCAACACAGACAATAAACTCTTTCTTGGCTTTGGGCAAGCTGCACGTGTTCCCGATGCTAGAGAACTTTACTTTAACAAACTCATTCCAGGAACACCCCCTACACTACGTCTCATAGGAAATCCAAACCTCAAACAGACAAAAAATCGTGAGATTGACCTTGGATTTACAACAGATAATGATGACTTTACACTCAAACTCAAAACATTTTACTCAAAACTTAAAGATTATATTTATACAAATGCAAGCACACAAAAATTTGTCAATGTAGATGCTACAGTCTATGGACTCGAACTCAGTGGCTCTTACTATGCAACAGATGACATCAGCATAGATACAGGAGTTTCTTATAAACGCGGCAAAAAAGACAATGCACTTGCAGGTCAAACAGATAGAGACTTAGCAGACATGGCACCACTCCGTGCAAAACTCGCACTCAACTACGAGTATGCCAACAACTCTCTTGCCTCACTCGCTATGCAAGCAAGTAAAAGATGGAACACTATAGACTCCAACAACGGTGAACAAGTCATTGCAGGCTGGGCAGTCTTGAATGCAAAAGTAAAACATGCACTCACTAAAAAGTTTGACTTCACCATAGGTTGTAACAACATCCTCAACAAAACATATATACAAAGTAACTCCTATGCAGATTTGACACTAGTCAGTGACAATACACAAACAATGCTCCTCAATGAACCAGGACGTTACTTTTATACAAACTTGGATTTTAAGTTTTAATTGTATACAATACAAATATACAAGGAAAAAGATGAAATTTGATTGCTTAGATGTAGATGCTATAGTTGGCTTTGAATGGGATGATGGAAATATTCATAAAAATGAAAAGAAACATGGCTTCAAATGGACAACAATCGAAGAAGTTTTTTTTAATGAGCCATTACTTATTGTGGAAGATTTTAAGCACTCTATGCATGAGTGTCGCTGTGTAGCCCTTGGGCAAAATAATTTTGGTAATTTGCTCACTGTTGTATTTACAATTAGAGAGAACCATATCAGAGTTATTTCAGCACGAGCAATGAGTAAAAAAGAAAGGAGCATTTATGAAAGAGTCTAAAAAACTACCAAATTTTAAAAGTGAATCAGAAGAGTCTGCATTTTGGGATGAAAATGATGTTACAGAGTACTTTGATATGCACAAAGCAAAAAAAGTACACTTTACTAACTTAAAAAAAAGTACTAAAAGTATATCTTTGCGTTTACCTGTAGATATGCTTGAAGCACTAAAAGTAAAAGCAAATGCAATGGATGTTCCTTACCAATCTTTAATAAAAATATTTTTAGCAGACGCTTTAAAAAGTGCCTAAGATTTTAAATTTTAACTCTATTAGTGTATACTTCTTTCTATGATTGAAAGATACCCAACGAAAAAAATATATGTCGGTGATGTGGCTATAGGTGGTGATGCTCCTATTGCTACACAGTCGATGACCTACTCCGATACGCATAATGTTGCTGCAACCGTTGAGCAGATAAATCGTCTCCATTTTGCAGGGGCAGATCTCGTCCGTGTCGCTGTGCCAGATATGGAAGATGCCTTAGCTTTGAAGTCCATCAAAGAGCAAATCTCTTTGCCACTTGTTGCAGATATTCACTTCAACTACAAACTCGCTCTTATTGCGGCGGAGTCTGTGGATTGTATCCGTTTTAACCCAGGAAATATTAGCGATAAGGGCAAGATACGAGAGATTGTAAAAGCTTGTCAAGAGCGTTCTCTTCCCGTTCGTATTGGTGTAAATGCAGGAAGCTTAGAAAAAGAGTTTGACAACAAGTATGGACCAACACCTGAGGCGATGGTTGCCTCTGCTGAGTATAACATCAAGTACCTTGAAGATTTAGGTTTTACCGACATTAAAGTGAGCCTTAAAGCGAGCGATGTACAAAGAACCGTCGAAGCCTACAGAATGTTACGCCCTAAAAACAACTACCCGTTTCACCTTGGTGTCACAGAAGCAGGGACTATCTTTCATGCTACTGTTAAAAGTGCCATAGGGCTTGGAACACTGCTTCTTGAGGGCATTGGCGATACGATGCGAGTGAGTATTACGGGTGAACTTGAAGAAGAGATAAAAGTTGCCAAAGCAATTTTAAAAGATAGCGGTGCCATGCCTGATGGGCTTAACATCATCTCTTGTCCTACTTGTGGACGCATCGAAGCGGACTTAGTAAGTGCCGTCGCCGAGATAGAAAAACGCACCGCACACATTAAAACCCCACTTGATGTTTCCGTTATGGGCTGTGTTGTAAACGCAATCGGTGAAGCAGCCCATGCAGATGTTGCCATTGCTTATGGCAAAGGCAAAGGTCTTGTCATGGTAAAAGGCGATGTTGTTGCAAACTTAGACGAGGGAGAACTTGTCGATAGATTTGTAAGTGAAGTCGAAGCGATGGCGAAAAAGGACTAATTAAAAAGTTCTTTTTGCTTCTCTTTTTGAATTTCTAACTTTTTACGTCGTACTTCTGCATCAAGCTTTTTTTCCAATTTTTTTTGGTCATACAAATCTTGTTCACGGATGCGACGAATTTTTTCTTTCTCTTTTCTTTTTTTCCATGCAAGATATTTTTGACTTTTTTTACTACGCATGGCATGCTTTTTATCTTGACTCAAGCAATTTTCAATAACATCCGTAATGTTAATATCTTCTTCATGGGCATAATAGTACTGGAGTATCTCATTTGCATGCTTCTTGACATCTATCAGTCCACTATTGACAAGTTGTGCAAAGAGTGGTGTGTCTTCATTCTCTAAGGCTTGTTGAAAACTTGTATTGGCACTTCTTACAAAAGCATCATTTTTTTTCGATAGAGTTCGTAAGGCTTGCAAATAGACTTTCTTGTCGGCATGCTCATCACCATTTTCAATAGCAAAACCCATCTTTTTTGTGGCTTCTAATTTTTTCACATAGGCATCAATATTCGCATACATTGGGGCATAGGAGGGAATAGATTTGAGGTTTTTTATACTTTGTACATTATTATACAAAACATCACCAAGTGCAGAATAAACAATAGGATTTGCTGAAAATAATAGTGTAGAAAATAAAAATAAAAGAAGGAGTTTGAGCATCTTTTAGCCTTTATATATAAGAAGGGCTATACTCTCAAAGAGAGAGTATTAACCGTTACGTTTTTTCTGAATTTCTTCAGATACATTTTTAGGAACTTCTTCGTAATGATCAAATTCCATAGCGTATGTAGCACGTCCTTGTGTTGCTGAACGAAGATCAGTTGAGTAACCGAACATTTCTGAAAGTGGTACAAAAGCATCAACGATTTTGTTTCCAGCTCTGTCACCCATAGAGTTTACTTGTCCACGACGACGGTTCAAGTCACCGATAACATCCCCCATGTTTTCTTCAGGAACTTCTACTTCAACTTTCATCATTGGCTCTAAGATAGAAGGTCTTGCTTTACGACAAGCTTCTTTGAAACCCATTGAAGCAGCAAGTTTAAATGCCATTTCATTTGAATCCACATCATGGTAAGAACCATCATAAAGTGTTACTTCAACATCTTCCATTGGATAACCTGCTAAAACACCAGCACCCATCGCTTCTTCACACCCTTTTTCAACTGCAGGAATGTACTCACGAGGTACTGTTCCACCTTTAATTTCATTGTTGAAAACAAATCCACTATCAGGCTCACCTGGTTTCACTTTTAAGAAGACATGACCATATTGACCACGACCACCAGATTGTTTTGCATATTTGTACTCTTGATCAACTTCATCTTTAATTGATTCACGGTAAGAAACTTGTGGTGCACCAACTTCTGCATCGACAGAGAATTCACGTTTCATTCTATCTACAAGAATTTCAAGGTGTAACTCACCCATACCAGAGATAATCGTTTGACCAGTCTCTTCATCAGTGTTTACTCTAAAAGATGGATCTTCCGCTGCAAGTTTACCAAGTGCAATACCCATTTTTTCTTGATCGGCTTTTGTTTTTGGCTCAACTGCAACAGAGATAACTGGATCTGGGAAGTCCATTCTCTCTAAAACAACTTTCTCTTCACCAGTACAAAGAGTATCTCCAGTAGTTGTTGATTTAAGTCCAACAACAGCACCGATTTCCCCTGCATAAATCTCTTTGACTTCTTCACGTTTAATCGCATGCATTTTCACAATACGACCGATACGCTCTTTTTTATCTTTTGTAGAGTTATGTACAAATGAACCCGCTTCAAGAGAACCACGATATACACGAATAAATGTAAGCACACCCACAAATGGATCGGTCATGATTTTAAATGCAAGTGCAGCAAAATCACCTTCATCAGTTGATTCAACTACAACTTCTTGCTCTTCATCATCCATTAAAGTACCACGAATTGCTTCTGCTTCAACTGGAGATGGTAAGTATGCAACAACAGCATCAAGTAAAGTCTGAACACCTTTGTTTTTAAACGCAGTACCTGGAGTCATTGGAACAACAGCCATACCGAGTGTTGCAGATTTGATTGCAGCAACAACTTCTTCTTCAGTGATTTCTTCACCTTCTAAGAATTTCTCAGCAAAATCATCATTTCCATCAACTTCTGCTAAAGTCTCAAGCATTTTTTCTCTATACTCTTCAGCTATCTCTTGAAGTGATTCACGAATCTCTTGTACATGGTAGTTTGAACCCATAGCAGCATCTTGATCCCAAACAATCTCTTTCATTGTTACTAAATCAACAACACCTTCAAACTCAGCTTCCGCACCAATAGGAAGTTGAATAGGCATAGGATTACCCTTCAAACGGTCACGAATTTGACGCTCAACTTCATAAAAGTCAGCACCAGTTCTATCCATTTTGTTTACAAAAACAATAGAAGGCACTTTATAACGGTTACGTTGTCTCCAAACTGTTTCTGATTGTGGTTGCACCCCACCAACAGCACAGAATACTGAAACAGCACCATCAAGTACACGCATAGAACGCTCAACTTCAATAGTAAAGTCAACGTGGCCCGGAGTATCGATAATATTTATCTGTTTCCCTTGCCATTCACAAGTCGTCGCAGCAGATGTAATTGTAATACCACGCTCTTGCTCTTGTTCCATCCAGTCCATAGTAGCAGCACCATCATGAACCTCACCGATTTTATGTTCAACACCAGTATAGAATAAAATTCTTTCTGTTGTTGTTGTTTTACCTGCATCAATGTGAGCAGCAATACCGATATTTCTTACATCATTAAGTTTGTGACTTCTTGCCATAATTTATCCTCTTACCATCTGTAATGAGCAAATGCTTTATTCGCTTCTGCCATTTTGTAAGTATCTTCTTTTTTCTTAAACGCAGCACCTTTATCAGTTGCTGCATCCATGAACTCATTTGCTAATCTCTCAGCCATTGTTCTTTCGTTTCTTTTACGTGCAGCATCAATTAACCATCTGATAGCTAAAGATTGTTGACGTACAGGGCGTACTTCTACTGGAACTTGATAAGTAGCACCACCAACACGGCGACTCTTTACTTCTATAATTGGTTTAATATTTTCAATAGCTTCATTAAATGTATCTATTCCTGATTTTTCACCACGTGAGCTAATGATATCCATAGCACTATAAATGATTTTTTCAGCGACAGATTTTTTACCATCTAACATTACTTTGTTTATAAATTTCGTCAATATTTTGCTTCCATAAACTGGATCTGGCATAACTGGACGAACGGGAGCTTTTCTTCTTCTCATTTGAATTTTCCTTCTTCTTCAATTTGTATCTTCAAATTTACTCAAAATTAATCACTAAAGATTAATCCTGTAGCTATTGAATAATTTTTTAGGCTTTTCGCTTTACTATGTTCCCAAATGAAACTAGTTTCATGGGCTTTCTGCCGAAGAAAACCAAGCGTTAGCGTAGTAAAACGGGCTTTTGCTCGTTTTGCGTGACTAATAAATGTTTAGGTTCCTAAAAAATAGGGACTATTTTTTAGGACGTTTAGTTCCGTATTTAGAACGAGCAACCATACGGTTAGCAACACCAGCAGTATCAAGTGCACCACGAACGATGTGATACTTCACACCCGGTAAATCTTTAATACGACCACCACGAACGAGAACAATAGAGTGTTCTTGAAGGTTGTGACCCTCACCACCGATATATGAAATTACTTCAAAACCAGATGTTAATCTAACTTTTGCAACTTTTCTTAAAGCCGAGTTAGGTTTTTTAGGCGTAGTTGTGTAAACACGAGTACAAACGCCACGACGCTGTGGACATGAGTCAAGAGCTGGTGATTTTGATTTTTTAATCACACGTTTACGCTCTTTACGAATCAGTTGATTGATTGTAGGCATACAATTCCTTTTTACTTAAATTTTCCAGTAGAATGTAACTCACTAAAATTTTCAGAGAGTTATAGACACGAAACTATACAGAAATTGTCATTAAAGTTTGCTTATTTTAAGATTATATTCAGTTTTTTTAGAGGTGGTGTTAAGATTTTTTCACTTTTGGAGGATGGGCTTCCCAATACTCTTTAAATTTTTTATTATAGTAGATACTTGCTTCTTCTTTTGACATTTTATTTGGTATCGCAATGTTGGGTTTATTGACGACCCATTCGCCATTCACAAGTCGCATATCATACTTTACTGCATAATGATATTCGCCATATGTCATTGTCTTCTCCGCTACTTTTCTTGCTTTTTCTTAATTATAAATGAAAGTATAGCAAAAAAATAGTCAATTTTTAAGAAATTACTAAAGGACACCTCTAAAAATCCTAATATCTCTCAGTAACACAGAGGAGTTTACAATCAAGGCACTCTTTTGAAACCCTAGCCTTAGCTAAGGTGAAAAAGAGTAACGATGAGTGTAGGCTCCTCTGTGTTACCCGCAGGGAGGGATAAAAAAAGTGATCTTGCACAAAACTTTTCATCGCCATAGCTACGGCTATGACTCATAAAAGCTTTTGCACAATCTCATCTTTTTTTCTTCCCTCTGAGAGGTATTAGGGTTTTTAAAGGTGCCCTGAAATTAATATTTTATTTTTTCTATAAAAAGTGAAAGCTGATAATAATCATTTAAGTAGGGAGAATCAACTTTAAAAAGCAGTTGTCTATACTTCAAATAATTAAACCACACTTTTTGACTCTGTTTTGCACGACCGCGTTTTAAAAGCTCAAAACTCACAGCAGCATTAATAAAACCTTTGAGTAAACGCACCTCATTTGAGTCTTCAAATCTTCTAGGAAACCAACTCTCTTCCAATGCTTCATGGGCATCATAAAAACGCTCTTGTGCGAGACACTCTTTAAATTCTGCTATTTTATGCTTCATCATCTAGTACCATCATATTGGTTCGCCAATACCCTCTGCCGCCTTTGAGTGAAATGCAAACATAATCGGGAAATTTTTCTTTATACTCTTTGAGACGATTGAGCGATGCCTTGCCCGTATCGCAGTAAAAAACAAAAACACTCCCTTTTTTATACTGTTTCAGCTCATAAGGATTATATGTAATTGTCTCTGCTTTTTCTATAGGAGAGAGAATGGTATCGACCAAAACAACATCCACACCCTCTTTGGCAAGCTTTTTTTTGTTGAGCAAAAACTCTTTTTGAGTCCATTCGTTTGGATACTTCATCAGCAACTTTATTGTCTATGGTTTATAAAACTGTTATACAAATCTTCAAAACCAACTTCACTTGAGTGTTCAACCTTCGCCATCGTCGCTATGGCTTGTGCGAATTGCCCTTCATTCCAAAGTTTTACAGCATGTTTTGCTTCTTGGTGTACAAGGGCATGATGCAAGTTAAGTGAGGCAATTGCTTTTGTGTCATCTTTAATTTTTTCTTTATTTGTATTAAACCATTGCCCAAAACGGCAGGAATTTTCATCTACCATAGCACTCTCTTTTCCATCTATAAATGCTTCATAGGCTAATAATTTGTACAAGATATGGTCAATTTTACCAGTACCAATCCCAATTTCATTAGAAATATTTTCTGTCAAATTAGAAATAGTATGTGAATTGTTGATGACATGTTCTAACTCTTCAAAAAAGGATGCGAGTTTGTTGTTCATAGTATCTGTGTTTTCTCGAAACATCTCTGCCACATCTTGAATTTCTGAAGTATTTTGTTTGAGTTGCCCGATGCTTATCTCTACCTCATTTGTCGCTTTTTGTGTACGTTCTGCGAGTTTACGCACCTCATCTGCCACCACGGCAAAACCACGACCATGTTCTCCAGCACGTGCTGCTTCTATGGCTGCGTTGAGGGCTAAAAGGTTTGTTTGATCAGAAATATCCTTAATAAGGTTGATAATATCACCAATAGAAGAGACACTATCGTTAAGTGAGCTTGCCCCATTGTTCAAGTTTTCTGCCTCTTTGGCTATCATATCTATAGACTCACTAATCGCTTGAGAGTCTGCTTGCACAGTATCGATACGTGCAGCAGTTTTTTCATTTGTCTCACTTGCGACTACCAATTGTTCTACGGATGTTTCCATAATAGTACGGGTAAAGGTCACACCATTTTTATATGACTTAAGTAAAAGTTGTATAATTTTTTCTTTTGCTTGCACTTCTTCAGAATGCATATTTTCTTCATTTTCATGATTCGTGGCTGCATAGAGTTCGCTTTGTAAGCGTTCTACCTCTGCCTCAAGGTTTTTATTTTTAGCCTCTAAATGGCGAATATGCTCTTGCTCTTGTGAACATCCTGAAAAAAATCCCATCTCACATCCTTTTAATTATTTAAACAATTTTATCATAAAAATTATAATATAATTGCAGATGGCTAAAAAAAATAAAAAAAACAGTAAAATAAACCAAAGAATCAAAGAGTATTTTGATGGTGACCCTTTTGATGTGGGTATAGAGAGAGTGAGTGCAGAGACACTGAGTGAACTCTTTGCTACTCTTGGCATCTATGACATTGTGCATAACAAAAAACTGATGATTAAAACAATTCGTATGATTTGGAGCGAACCAGATGGAAGCTACAAACGCGATATCCTCAACTTTTTTGAGGCAAATCAAGTCATTTACCCCTTAGAAGCACCCAAACACATCACACCAGAACTTAACAACAAACTCGATACTTTTTTAGAACAACTCGAGGTCACGCAAGAAGAAGCTCAAGAACTTCTCCTCAGTTTTAGCACCACAAAAAACAAAAAAATCACCCTTGCAAAAGTAGAATCGAAGCTCCAGCATATCCGCTTTCTTCACAAAAAAGAAGCATTAGAAAAAGCACTTGACGGCGTTTTTGACATTGATGATTCTTTAGAGTTTAATGCCTCACTTGCATACAGTGTCTATGATCAATTTTTTCATAAGATTCTCACACTCAACACCAAACCCTATAGTTATGAGTACCTCCAAGAGAGTGATTTTGATGCGATTGTGACAAAAATTGCAGCAGATAAACTCCAAGTCATCCAAGCAAAGCAAGCAAGTATCAACACCTTTATAAAATCTTTAAAAGTACCGCATGCCTATCTTACAAGCCAGCAAATCACCACAGCACTGCGAGCCAATCCACCAAAAACAAACCTTGACTACCCGCTTTTAAGTGAAAAACTACTCCGAAGTATTCTTGCAAAAAAACTCCCACTCGATGCCCTTGAACTACATGAACAAGAAGCCCTTATTCAACTGCAAGAGCATCTTATGCTCCCCTACTCTACAAAAGAGTTAGCCTTTAGCTTAGAACTCCATCTTGAACTTAATCCTCTTTTAGGGCATATTTGGAAAGCGGAGCGTTTCAACTTTGAAGCAGAAATAGCCGCAGCAAAAAAACAACGCCAAGAGGAGTTTTTTCTCTCTTTAGAAACAGTTGTCAAAGAGTGTGGACGCTATGCAAAACTCCTGCATCTCACCCAAGAGGCGCTTTATAATAAAGTTTATGAGTATCTTTTAGACCTCCTCCCACCATCGCTCATTATCTCCCCTAAAATCATCAGAAAAACAACACGGATTTTTATTTACAACATTCAAGAAGAGTTGATGAAAAAGCAAAGAAAAGAGTTACTCGTGCGCACCATTCGCGACTTTAAAAATCTTTTTCCTTTGGCACGTGAAATGCGAAGAAAACTCACCCTGCACATCGGTCCAACCAACAGCGGTAAAACCTACCAAGCCATGCAAAAACTCCAAAAAGCCGATACAGGCTACTACCTTGCACCCCTGCGTTTACTCGCCCTTGAAGGCTATGAAACACTCAAATCACAAGGGGTTGATAGCTCACTCATCACAGGAGAAGAGCAGATTATAGATGATGAAGCCACACATATTAGCTCAACTATCGAAATGCTTAACTTTGAAGTGGATGTAGATGTCTGTGTCATCGATGAAGTCCAGATGATAGATGACCGTGACCGTGGCTGGGCATGGGCAAATGCTATCATCGGTGCACCTGCACAAGAGATTATCATGACAGGTTCTGCCAATGTCAAAGAGGCGATTATTGCACTTGCGGAGTACCTCGGTGAAAAACTCGAAATCATAGAGTTTGAGCGCAAAAACCCACTCACACTTTTAGAAACTCCCACAACAAAAGGCAAAATAGAAGCAGGCTCTGCCATCATTGCGTTTAGCCGACGCGATGTCTTACGACTCAAACAAGAACTCTCAACACACTTTAGTGTGAGTGTTGTTTATGGCAACCTTTCACCTGAAGTACGACGAGAAGAGGCACGGCGTTTTCGCGAGGGCGAAACGCAGTTGCTCGTTGCCACCGATGCTATCGCTATGGGGATGAACCTGCCTATTAAAACCATTCTTTTTTCTAAGGCTGAAAAATTTGATGGCATCACAAACCGAAAACTTATGCCCTCAGAAGTGCATCAAATCTCAGGTCGTGCAGGACGGTTTGGGCTTGAAGAAGAGGGCTATGTCGGAGCTATGTCGCATGATGTTTTAAAAATAATTCATAAACAGTTTTATAAAAATGACCATAGCATTCAAATACCCTTTAAAGTGATGGCGAACCTTGAACATATTCAACTCGTGGGTAATATTTTAGAAGAACAATCACTCTATGAAATTTTGAAATTTTTTGTCAAAAATATGGAGTTTAATGGACCTTTTCATGCCTCAAGTCTTGATGATATGCTCGAAGCTTCCCTTATCGTCGATAAATACGAACTCGACATTGCCACCAAGTACCACCTCTCTTGTGCCCCACTTACCCTCAAATCACCCTATATCATTCATGCATTTGAGAAGTATTTGCATGCTCTGCAGGCTAAAGAAGCGGTACACTACACACCCCCAATCCTCATGGGTTCTTTTGCTCGCACTACAGATGACCTGCTCCATGCTGAAGATATGGTCAAAGAAATATCACTCTATTTATGGTTAAGTTACCGTTTTGGGGAGTACTTTGTCGATGAGAAAAAAGCGAGACAATCACGAGGAGTACTCAACAAGTACATTGAAAATACCCTCCAACAAAATCAACTCGCTTCACGATGCAAACTCTGTGCTAAACCCCTCCCCGTCAATAGCAAATATGCTATTTGCCAAAGCTGTTTTAAGAAAAACTACATCCATAACAGAGACAAAGGTCGTAAGCGCAGAGGTACTCGCTAACTTCTAAACTGGTTAATGCTTCCTTGCAGGGAGGCAGCAACTTTGACAAGTCGCTCAAGTTGTGCACTAATTTTACTGACACTTGCTCCATTTGTATGAGAAATATCTTCAATACTCTTGATATCATCTATAATCGCCTGCATATCGGCGGCCATTTTTTCACTCTCTTTTTTCGATGTCACTGCAATTGTGTTAGAAGCTTCCACGGCATCATGAGTCACTCCTATTTTTTCTTCAACATCTTCAGATATATCGGCTAAAGCTTCAATGCTTTTTGTATTTTCATTCATTTTATCACTCACATCATTAATAGATTGCACAATCGTGCTCACACTCATATCTATCTCCGTCAAACTTTTTTGTGTGCGCTCTGCCAATTTTCTCACCTCATCAGCAACCACAGCAAACCCTCGTCCATGTTCTCCAGCTCGTGCGGCTTCTATGGCTGCATTTAAGGCTAACAAATTTGTCTGTTCTGCTATATCTTTAATCACATTTAACACAACTTTCACTTCATCGGCATTGTTTTTTAAATCACTCAATTCATGGGAGAGTTCTGTTTCACTTTGCACAAAAGAGTTTACCTCTGCACTCATCGCACTTAAAGAAGCTCGTGCTGTGTCTAAATCTTCACTCGCTTTTTGGACGGTCTCTTGTGTTTGTTGTGCTGTTTGTATACTTTGTGTAATCGTATTTTTAATATCACTACTCTTTTGCGTTGTTGCCAAAACAATAGCATGTGCTTCTTGTGTTCCGCTACTAATAACATGACTTGAAGCTTCTATTTCTGATGCTATCTGTGTATTTTGCTCATCAAGATTTTTAATCTCATTGACCGTATCTTGAATCGTTGCGATAAAAGCATTCACAGCAGCGGCTGTCTCACCAAACTCATTTTTCGTGGTATGTTCCAAACGTTTTGTTAAATCTTTATCGCCATTGACAAGGTCTAAAATACGGTTTTTTAAGCTTGTAACAGGTGTCAAAATCTCTCTGAGAAAAAATATTAATGCAAGGAGTAAGAACAAAGCACTTGCTGAGAGCATCGTAATGAGTAAGTTTTTATTTAATCGTTCTATTTCTGCATCATTATCATCCAAAGAGATAACTAAAGACATAAGCCCTAAGGTATCTCCCACTTGTACATTATAGTGACAAGCTAAACAACGCTTCTCTGCTATCATAGGTTTTATCATTTTTATAGCATGATGTCCATTTGCCCGCATTTCAATGAGCTTCTCTTTTTTTGTTTGAAATGCTTTCAAAAGCAGTGCATCGGTCGTAAATTTTTCTTGGGGTGCATAGACTGCAATCACTGCTTTAGATTTCGTAATGGTTAAACTATCAATCCCTTTGATGGCATTAGCTTGCTCAAATGCCTCTTCTACACGCTCTGGATCACCCAGCATCATACTTCGTGTCATTGTTTGAAAAATAGAGTTACTTAACATCTGTAATGATTTTTTTGTCTCTACATTTGAAAACTCATAAAGTGTATTTGAAAAGTAATACCGTACTCCAAATACTCCCAAAAATGAGATTGTTAAGACAAAGACCATGACCCGTGCTCGGACAGTTGAAAGCATAGCTTCTACCCCCCCCCTCACTGCCATTAAGTTAAGGAAAAAAGTACTCAAGAATTAGGTGCAAAATCCACTTGAAAAAACATCAATTAATCCCTATTTTTAGGGGTTTAAAAGCACTAAGTGAGTATAATATATTTATATATTAAGGGTTGGTTATGTTAAAAAAAACTACTGAAATTTCGGGAGTTTTTAAAGACAGAAAAAGAGAAGAATATTTTATGAATAAACATAAAATCGGAATAAACTCTTTTACAAGGGTAAGAAAGCTAGGGTTTGATAGAATTATGAC
>WFQD01000451.1 GCA_015487265.1 Sulfurimonas sp.
ATTTAGAGAATATATGCATAACTTATAGAGAAAAAATAGAGTCTTTTTTAAATCATAAAGTATAGCTTTAGGATTTTGATAGATGAATATAATAGCTATAAATTATATGGTCTAAAATCATATGCATATCCTCTACAAGTCCATATTCATTACTCGGTGTTGGAACATGGAAATTGATGTTTGAAAGTTTTTTTAATTCTCCACCATTAAAACCTGTAACACCTATGATTTTTGTTTTTTGTTTTTTTGCATAGTTTGTAGCTTTGAGTATATTTTCAGAGTTGCCACTGCATGAAATGGCGATTAGAATATCATCGGGAGTAATTTTGTCTTTTATTTGGATATAAAATACATTTTCATACCCTATATCATTTGAAATTGCACTACAAACAGGGGTGTTGTCACTTAAACTCTGTATATCAAAACTTCGAATGTTACGGCGTTTAAGTCCTACTCCTAAATCATTTACCATATGGGATGCAGTTGCTGCACTCCCTCCATTACCTATGATATAAATACGACCTTTGCATGTTTCTAAAGCATTGATAATCTCAGTGACACTTTGTGTATCTATATTTTGTAACAGTGTGATGAGTTTACTGGTATATTGTTTTGTAAAATTTTCCATTTTTAATCGCCATTAAGTTGAAGTGTTGTATTGTACTTCATCAAAATAAACAAAAAGATTAAAAATGTTTGAAGACATCTATTTTTTAAATGCTCAAAAAGCTTTAGAGGTTGCATCGCAGCTCAATCGTTCGGAGGATGGGTATAGACTCCAAGTATGTTATTATGAAGGAGAGAAGTTAGAGACAAACCTTGTAAACCTTGTGCATTTACCCATAGAAAATCTAGTAGATGGATTAGCCAATGGTATATACAATTTACCAACAGTCATTAATTTTGATGGGCTTGAGTTATCAGCGAGTGTAAGATATCAAATAGAATCACATTTTAATCTTTCAATTCACCAAGCAAAAATATTGCGAGAACAAAAAAATTATCTGTACGCACAAAATTTTAAAAATGCAAAACTTGATTTTAAGGAACCTTTACGATTTTATTTGATGGGACATGTTCAGACAAGAGTAATGCGACATGTGGCAAAAAATATTGCTGATAAGTTAGATGAGATGGGTTTTAGTGTATATTTTGAACTCTTTTATGGTATTGAAGATCATCAATGTATTAAAAATTTATCTCTTTTTAATCCGCATGTTTGTGTAAGCATCAATCATCTCAATAATGAGCATCTTAATCAAGAGGTTTATAACATGATATGGTTTCAAGATCCTATGGATATTTTATATAATAAATCAGAGATACAATTAAGAGAGCGTGATTATATCTTTTCTTTAGTACCAATGATTGATGAAAGGTTAGAGGCGAAAAATGTGCCGTTTGAGAGACAAGGCTTTTGTGTAAATCAAACTATTTACCATCAAAATACATCAATTACAAGAGAAAAAAAGATAGTCTTTATTGGAAGCTCCTATGCAGGCACACTAAAAAATACAGAGAATGAAAAAGAAGCTGTGAAGAAGTTACAAGCGATGTTTGTAAAAGGAGAAACTTTTACACAGGAGACTATTAGTGCTTTAAGTAATGATTATGCATTAGATGCAGGTCATGTAGAGTCTCGTTTAATTCCTTATGTTGCAAGAGACTTTTCTCTTTTAGAGCTGTGTAAAATGCAAACAAAATATAGAATAGAAATATATGGTTGGGGATGGGATAAATATGAACAACTTAAGCCCTTTTATAAAGGTATTTTAGCATATGGACAGGAGATAGCAGATGTCTATAGCAGTGCGACTTATGCTTTTGCTCCACATCAGCAATATACACTCCAACAAAGAACCTTTGAGGCATCAGCATGTGGAACAATACCTATAGTATATGATTGTCGAGACATATCACAAGAAGAGTCTTATGAAGATGCTTTGTGTTATTTTAAATCTTTAAAAGATTTAGAAAATATTCTTACTGCCGATGTAAGAGAGAAGAACTTTAATAGGCTTCTACAAAATAATACTTATGAATCTTTTGTAAAAAAAATACTGAGTAAAATAAAGAGTAATAATGTCAGATAAATTTGCTATAGACTCTCATAAAATGAGTCTGCACCCAAGAAGAATAGTGCAGTGGCTTGAAGCGGATGATGATTGGGATAAGCTTAAAAAAATCTATCCTGTCTATGTAGAAATTTCTCCTTATGGAGGGTGTAATCATCGATGTACCTTCTGTGGGCTTGATTATATGGGGTATGCAAATATAGGGCTTGAATTTGATGTTTTAAAAGATGCATTGAGTAGTATGGGAAAAAATGGTGTCAAGAGTGTTATGTTTGCAGGAGAGGGGGAACCTCTTCTGTTTAAAGATTTAGATTTAATTGTAGAACATTGCACAGCTGTAGGGATAGACACTTCTTTAACAACAAACTTTGTACCATTAAATAAAAAAAATATTGAGCGTTGTATTGAAAACTGTTCATGGATTAAGGTGAGTCTTAATGCAGGTACAAAAGAGACTTATGCTGCAATTCATCAAACAAAAGAACTTGATTTTGAGAGAGTAATGCATAATCTTGAGTATGCACTTCGATATAGAGAAGAGAACAACTTAAACTGTACCGTAGGTGTACAGATGTTACTGCTTCCTGAAAATAAGGATGAAGCTGTAACTTTAGCTGAAAAATGTAAAGCACTCGGTGTAGATTATCTGGTTATAAAACCTTATTCTCAACACCTCTCAAGTGATACAAAAATTTATAAAGATATAGATTATGCACCAATGTTACATCTTGAAAAAGAGTTAAATGCAGTGAGTAATGAAAATTTTAGTGTTGTTTTTCGTGCAAATACAATGAAAAAATATATAGAAAAAAAACAGCCTTATGAGAAGTGTTATTCAACACCATTCTTTTGGGGATATATTGCTGCAGATGGGAAAGTATTTGGGTGTAGTGCCTATCTTGGGCGAGAAGAGTTTTGCTATGGAAATATTTATGAAAATAGTTTTGAAGAGATATGGGAAGGGCATAAACGTAGGATCTCATATAACTATGTTAAAGACGAATTAGATATTCAAAACTGTCGTGTGAACTGTCGAATGGATGAAGTAAATCGTTATTTATGGCGTTTGAAAAATCCAGAGGCACATGATAATTTTATTTAATCAGGAAATGTAATGCGAATATCACAAGATGAGATTAATGTTATTAAGACAACTATTTTAGGGCATATTCAAGATGCAAAGATTATGCTTTTTGGTAGTCGTGTTGATGATACTAAAAAAGGTGGTGATATTGATATTTTTATTCAAACAAATAAAAAAATAACCATGAAAGAACAAGTGGTTATTCTTGCACAGATTGAACTGTCTGGTGTTTTACGAAAAGTAGATTTACTTCTAAAAACACCAACATCAAAAGAACAAGGCATATTTAAAACAGCATTAAAAGAGGGTATAGTGCTATGATTAATGAAATTATAGAGTGTAAGAATAATAAAGGTTTGAAATAATGATAAAAGCGGTAGTAACAGGAGGAGCAGGATTTATAGGCTCTCATATGGTTGATTTACTTGTGCGAGAAGGCTATGATGTAATAGTCGTTGATAATCTTGTAAATGGTCGATTGGAAAATATTGAACATCATAAGGGGAAAGTAAAATTTGCACAGCTTGATATAGGTGATTATAATGCAGATTTAGAATCGCTATTTGAAAATGTAGAATATGTATTCCATTATGCTGCTTTAGCAGATATTGTCCCTTCTATCAATAATCCTATTAAGTATCATAGGGCGAATGTTGATGGAACCATTAATGTTTTAGAAGCTGCAAAAAAATCTACAAAGTTAAAGAAATTTGTGTATGCAGCATCGAGTTCATGTTATGGAATTCCTGATGTCTATCCAACACCAGAAGATACACCAATAAAACCAGAATACCCTTATGCCCATACTAAAACAGTAGCTGAACAGTATGTAATGCACTGGGGACAATTATACGATATGCCTGTAATCTCTATGCGTTTTTTTAATGTCTATGGCGTGAGGCATAGAACAGGAGGTACTTACGGTGCAGTTTTTGGTGTTTTTTTAGCACAGCTTTTAAATAACAAACCTTTAACGATTGTAGGAGATGGTGAGCAAACACGAGATTTTACATATGTGACAGATATTGTAGATGCTTGCTATAGGGCTGCTAAAAGTGACATTCAACAAGAGATTTTTAATGTTGGAAGCGATCATACATATAGCATTAATTATTTAGTAGAGTTACTTGGCGGAGAGAAGCAGTATATTCCCAAAAGACCAGGAGAACCGGATGTTACATTTGCAGATATAACAAAAATAAAAAATATGCTTGGATGGACACCAAAAGTAAGTTTTGAAGTAGGTGTAAAAATTATGTTAGAAAATATAGAACAGTGGAGAGAAGCACCACTCTGGGATAAAGAAAGTATAGAAGAAGCTACTAAAGAGTGGTTTGAGTGTTTAGGTGAGGAGTAAATGATAGAGAGTGCAGACATAAGAAAAAAAACGATAGCTTTATCTTGTACAAGTGGTGCAGGACATTTAGCCCCCTCATTATCAACAGTTGAAATCTTGAGTGTTTTATTTCGAGATTTTTTACATTTTGAGAGATCGAATGCTTACTATGATGAGAGAGATAGGTTGATTTTTAGTAAAGGGCATGGAGCATATGCATACTATGTCATACTTAACGAACTTGGATTCTTACCACAGAAGGAATTAGATACTTTTTATAAGGGTGCAAGTATAAAGGGATGTTTAACACAAAATGCTGACTATATGATAGAAGCTTCTACTGGTTCTTTGGGGCATGGGCTACCTATAGCTGTTGGTATGGCACAAGCTTTTAAAATGCAAAAGAAAAAACAAAAAGTTGTTTGCATTGTTGGTGATGGAGAGATGCAAGAGGGTAGTAATTTTGAAGCTTTAGGGCTTGCTAGTAGATTTAAATTAGATAATTTACTGCTCATTGTTGATGCGAATAAGCTTCAAGCTATGGATAGAGTAGAGGATGTAGGGCTTGATAACCATCGTCTAGGGAAGGTCTTACATGCCTATACTGATAACTATTCAAGAGTAGATGGGCATGACGAAGTAGCACTTGCACAGGGCATGCATGCATTTTTTTATGAAAATAACAGTAGCTTTAGCATAATGGTGTGTGATACAATTAAAGGAAAGGGAGTGAGTCTTTGTGAAGACTCTATTGCGCATCATTTTAGATGTCCTACACAAGATGGTTATGTTTTAGGAGATGAAAATGTCTAGTTTAGCAACAAAACAAGAGGTAATGCAGGAGATTTATCATTATTTTCAAGCAGATGATACAATGACACTGCTTGTTGGTGATATGGGTTTTGCTGTGTTAGATAATTTTTTTGATAATCATAAAGAGAGAACGTTTAACACAGGTATTTGTGAACAAGCAACAATGAGTATGAGTGCAGGTATGAGCTTAGCAGGATTAAAGCCTATTGTTTATTCACAAGTACCATTTTTGGTGATGCGTGCCTATGAGCAGATACGCTATGACTTGAATGAACATAGGATGAATGTTAAACTTATTGGGGTAGGTGCCGATAACTACTTTTCTAAACTAGGAAGAAGTCACTGTATGGATAGTGATGATATAAAGATGATGGAAGTTTTTAAAAATTTTAAAATCTTTTCACCTACAAAAGAGAGTTTAAAAGAAGAGATAAAAAATATGTTTGACTATGAGGGTCCAACTTATTTAAGATGTTTATAAGAAGACAATAAAAGGATTGAGAATGTCAGAACTTATACTTGATGGATCAAAAATATTATGGCACCAAGATAGGCTTAATGAATGGGTGAGAGGTGAGAGAATAGTGCCCCTTACAATAGATATGGCACTCACACAAGCTTGTCAATATAATTGTGTTTTCTGTTATGCAAATCTACAAAGAAATAAACCACATAAAATTACTTTTCCAATCATGAAAAACTTTTTAGATGATTGTGCAGAGGTCGGTGTGAAAGCAATTAGTTTGGTGAGTGATGGTGAGAGTACTGCAAACCCTATTTATGAAGATGTAATTGTTTATGGTAAAAAAGTTGGACTTGATATGGCCATTGCCACACATGGTAACACATTGACAGAGAGCGTACTGAGAAAAATTTTACCAGCTTTGACATATTTGCGTTTTAATTTTTCTGCTGGTGAACCAGAACGCTATAGTGAAATTATGGGTGTTCCGCAAGAGAAGTTTTATGAAACTTGTGAAAACATCAAAATGGCTATGAAAATTAAAAAAGAGCTTGGCTTAGATGTAACTATTGGTATGCAAATGGTGTTGATGCCAAAAGATGCAGATCAAATTATTCCACTTGCAAAACTAGGCAAAGAGTTACGGCCTGATTATTTAGTTATTAAACATTGTAGTGATGATTCTGAGGGAACTATAGGTATCAATTATGACGAGTATGAGGATTTGTATGATTTACTTCATGAGGCTGAAAGCTATAGTGATGATGAGTATTTAGTGAAGGCTAAGTGGTCGAAAATCACTTCTAAGGGGGTGAGAAACTATAATAGATGTTATGGAACTCCTTTTCATTTACAAATGTCAGGAACAGGTTTAATAGCACCATGTGGAAGTTTTTTTAATGACAAGTATAAAGAGTATCATATTGCAAATATTACAGATGAGGGTGTCCGTTTTAAAGATGTGCTTAAAAGTGATAGGTATTGGGAAGTAATGGACTTTTTAGCCTCAGATAAATTCGATGCTTGTAGTATGTGTGAAACACTCTGTTTACAAGATAAGACAAATGAGGTTTTAGATGCTTATAAGAAGGGAAGACATGATTTAAAAGCTCCAAGTGGAGAAATTCCGCAACATCTTAATTTTATTTAAAGTTGCGGTTGTGAAAAAGGTATTTGTAAGCGGAGATTTTAATATTTTACATCCTGGTCACCTGCGACTTTTAAAGTTTGCAAAAGAGAGTGGAGATTATCTTGTTGTTGGTGTGCATAGCGATAGGTTAAGTGCGAAGTGTATTAATCAAGAGATTAGATTAGAATCTATTCATTCAACGAGTTATGTTGATGAAGCTTTTATTTTAGATTATCCTGCTTTAGAGTATATTCAAAATGAGCAACCAGATATAGTGGTAAAGGGAAAAGAGTTTGCAAATAAAGTAAACCCTGAATTAGATGTGATTAATGCTTATGGTGGACAACTTCTTTTTAGCTCAGGAGAGATAGGTTTCTCCTCTATGGATCTTTTAAAGCGAGAGTTTGAAGCATTAAGTTCCAATGTGAAACATAGTGCATTGTATTTGAATCGCCATCAGTTTGACATAGAAAAGCTTCAAGAGATTGTCCAAAAATTTTCAAATCTTAATGTACTTGTGATTGGAGATAGTATTGTCGATGAGTATATTGTATGTGAAGCACTTGGTATGAGTCAAGAGGATCCAACAATTGTGGTGTCTCCCTTAGCCAATAATAAGTTTATCGGTGGTGCAGCAATTGTTGCAAGTCATGCAAAAACCTTAGGTGCAAATGTAAAGTTTATAAGTGTTACAGGGGATGATGAGAATTTTGAGTATCTTCATGATGGATTGGAAGCATTAGGTATTAATGCAAAAATATATAAAGATAGTACAAGACCGACAACATTAAAACAACGTTTTCGTGCAAGTGCTAAAACCTTACTGAGGGTCAATCATCTTAAACAGCACTCTGTTTCTTCGGCTATTGAGAATAGTATTATCAAAGAAGTGAAGAAAAATATTGAAGATATAGATGTTATTATATTTTCTGATTTTAGTTATGGAGTATTGACAGAAAGAGTGATTGATAGTGTGACAGCTTTAGGAAAAAAATATCATATTTTAATGGCTGCAGATTCTCAAAGTTCTTCACAGATTGGCGATATTTCAAAGTTTAAAAATATGACACTTGTAACACCAACAGAGAGAGAGATACGCCTCTCTCTAAATGATTTTGAATCAGGATTAGTAGTGTTATCTCAAAAATTAACATCAAACATAGAGGCACAATATGTTTTGACAACCTTAGGTGCAGAGGGAGTGATGATTTATAACAACACAGAGAATGAGCTTTTAACAGATACTATAGATGCACTTGGAAATATTGTCAAAGATGTAAGTGGTGCAGGGGACTCTTTGCTAACTTGTAGTTCTATGGCACTAGCTGTTGGAGCAAATATTTGGCAGAGTAGTTATTTGGGGTCGATTGCCTCGGCAATTCAGGTAAGTAGAGTAGGGAATGTTCCCATACAAAAAGAGGAACTTTTAGAAGAGTTAAATTAAATGAAAGCACTTCTTTTAGCAGCAGGATTAGGCACACGATTACGACCTTTGACGGATACTATTCCGAAATGTTTAGTTCCTATCGCGGGAAAACCACTTTTAGAGTATTGGCTTGATAATTTAAGTGCTGTAGGGGTGGATACATTTTTAATTAATACCTCTTATCTTCATGAAGAGGTTGAAAAATTTGTAGAACAGAGTAAATATAAAGATAAAATCACTTTAGTGTATGAAGGGACACTCCTCAATACTGGTGGAACACTTTTAGCAAACAAAAATTTTTTTCAAAAGGAAGCATTTTTTCTTGTTCATGCGGATAATCTCTCTTTTTGTGATTTTACTTCTTTTATACAATCACATAAAAAAAGTATGTTACCAATGACAATGATGCTTTTTACAACAGATTCTCCACAAAGTTGTGGAATTGTTGAACTTGATGAGAGAAAAAGAGTGCAGAAGTTCTATGAAAAGGTTAAAAACCCTCCTTCAACTCTTGCTAATGGTGCAGTATATATTTGTGAACCTAGTGTGTTAGATTTTATAGCATCTTTAGGAAAAAGAGAAGTAGATTTTAGTCTTGAAGTATTACCTGCATTTTTAGGAAAAATTAACACTTTTAAAAATGAAATATATCATAGAGATATAGGGACCCCACAGAGTTATACACAGGCACAAAAAGATATTTTAAACTTTATTCAGTGAGTGAATATATTTTTGTAATATGTTTGTGAGTGCATAGAGAAAGTGTTTTTGGAGGATTGGGATATGATGGCTTGTATTGAGTGTTTGAGAGTTACAAAAATCGAAAATAAATGTATAAGAGTATTTGAAATATTCTTGTAAAACGAGAGAAATATCAGCAAAATCCTCTTCATTATTTTGAGAGAAAATCTCAAAAATCTCAATAAGCATTGTGAGAAACTCTTCAACAGTTACAAATTTTTGGAGACTATATTTGTTTGTTTTTTCAAGGAGTTGAAGTATATGCTGTCGTTTTTTTTCTATAAGAGACTTCTCTTGTTGATGAAGAGTTGAAGAAGCATTTTTTGTGAATATATTGAAGAGAGTTTCTTTGATTTTGTCTTTATTGTAGTGTTTATATGTTGTGAAGTCTATATCCTCTATATGCAGAGGAGTTACATTGTGAAAACCTGCTCCTTCACTGAGGTTGTAAACTTTTTGTGTTTCATGTTTAAAACTCATAGATGCTGCATTGATTGATTCTATAGAAAAAGTATATTCATTTGTTGTGATAACACTCTCTTGAAAATTTCCTTTTGTTTTGACAAGACTTGTTTTAAAATCCATGACATCATCATGGTTTGTTACATTAAGTTCTAGTTTTTGTCCAAATGCATGTTCTTGAGAATGTGTTGTGCCTTGTTTTTGATCCAGAGCAAGATCAAGTCCTAGTAAATAGAGTTCTTTTACACCAAGAGCAAGGGTGAGAAGGTAGCTAGTTGAACCAACACATGCTGCAGAAAGGTTTCCCATACTTTTTTTATAAAAACTTCCATTTTCATAAAGAAATATATTCTCTTTTTGGAGAGAATTTATGAGTGATTTTGGACTACGTGCAGAGAGAAAAAAAAGAGTATTTTTGAGAAAATCTTTTGATGGAAGATTTGTGAAATGTTTGACTCCATCTTCAAAACCATCCATATGGAC
>WFQD01000452.1 GCA_015487265.1 Sulfurimonas sp.
CCCTATGAGCGGGAACAATGTTTCTCATGCAAAAAACAGAACAAAGCGTCGTTTTTTATTAAACCTCAGAACAGTGCGTATCACACTCGAAGATGGAACTACAAAAAAAATTAAAATCTCTGCAAGAGAATTACGTACACTTAAGAAAAATTCTTAAAGTATAGGAACTTATTTTGAATCTTTTGCAAAGGATTCGTAAATTCCTCGATTGGGAGATTGCTCCCAAACCCGACACAAAACTCCTCCCAGAAATTTATCCACACTTAAAAGCTTTTCGCTTACCACTTATTATGACTGTATTAACCATGTTACTTGGGACTATTGGTTATATTATCATCGATGATTTTAGCATCATGGATGCCATATATCAGACAGGAATTACCTTTACAACGGTTGGTTTTGGAGAGATAGCCCCTGTTTCTGATGCGGGAAGAGTCTTTACTATTACTCTTATTATTGCTGGATTTGCTGTATTTTCAGTAGCTGTGGGTATTTTAGTCGGTGAATTAAATCGAGGGAATATTGTTACTATTTTAAAGGAGCGCGCAATGTTATACCAAATTGCACGATTAAAAAAGCACTTTGTTGTGTGTCATCATAATGATTATACTATAGAAGTCACTAAACAACTTCGTAAAAATCATATTCCATTTGTCGTGATAGACCCGCGAGTAGAGATCCATGAATGGGCAAAAAAATACAAATACCCCAACTACCTCCAAGCCGAACCTCATGCGGAACTCACTATGCTCAAAGCACATCTCTCCTCTGCCAAAGGTTTAATTACTCTCTCAAATTTAGTAACAGATAACATTGCCATGATTGCTTCTGTTCGCCTTTTTGAAAAAGAGCATGATTTACCAAAACCCTATTACATCATCTCCTCTGCTGAGAATTTAAGTGATGTGGAAAAACTCAAAAAACTGGGTTCCGATACCGTCATCTCTCCTACAGAGCTCACGGCACAAAGAGTGAGTGCCATGGCAGCAAGACCTGACATGGAAAATCTGCTTGAAGAATTTTTATACAAAAATGACAATCCTTTAGATATGGAAGAGATTTTTGTTCCAAAATATAGCTGGGCGGTTCTGAAAAAATTGCGAGAAACACATATACGACAAACAACAAACTGTTCTGTGGTGGGCATCACAAAAAAAGATGGTAAGTTTGTAACCATGCCTAAAGGGGATGTTTTAGTCACAAGTGAGTGCAAACTACTCCTCATAGGTACACACAGTAATATTCAAATCACCAAAGAACTTCTCTTAAGAAGAGTCAAACCAAAGGAGCTCAAATATGTATAAAATTGTCCAAATAAACGCAGGGGTCTGTGCTGCAGATGGTTTTTTTGCTGATGGCATCAGTGCCGGATTAAAACCTGATGGGGCGAAAGATATGGCATTTGTTTATAGTGATACGCTCTGTGAAATTGCTTCAGTCTTCACAACCAACAAAATGGCAGCCGCTCCCATACACCACTTTAAAGCCAAAGGGACATTTCAAACCAACTTTGTACTCATTAACTCCAAAAATGCCAATGCTATCACCGGCGATGTAGGAGTCCAAGACATCAATGAAATCTTAGCCACTCTGCCACAAGAAGCCATAAATCCTGTGATGAGTTCTACAGGTGTCATCGGGGTACGACTTCCAAAAGAGAAAATTATAGCCGGTGCAAAACATTTTGATTTTTCGCAAAAAAATCCCCACAATGCAGCCAAAGCGATTATGACGACCGATACTTTCTCAAAAGAAATCGCTCTGCGAGTAGAATTAGCGGATGGCAAAAGTTTCACCCTTGGAGCCATGGCAAAAGGTGCAGGTATGATTAACCCTGCCATGGCGACAATGCTCTGCTTCATGACGACAGATGCAGATGTGAAAGCCCAAGAGATGCAAAGCATACTCAACAGAGTCACACGAACAACCTTTAACGCAGCAAGTGTCGATGGTGATACATCTACTAATGACACCGTGATGTTGCTTGCAAATGCAAAAAGTGGAGCTTATGATGCTACTGCATTTGAAGAAGCCCTCCATGCTATTATGCACTTTTTAGCACGTGAAATGGTACGCGATGGCGAAGGGGCGACAAAACTTGTCACCTATGAAGTCACTGGAGCAAAAAACGACACAGAAGCGGAAATAGCAGCCAAAGCCCTCTCTGATTCACTCCTTGTTAAAACGGCACTCTATGGAGAAGATCCAAACTGGGGGCGTATTGCTTCTACTATTGGAGCGAGTGGTGTGGCATGTGCCCAAGAAAAGCTCACTATCTCCTTTGAAGATGTCTGCGTTTATGAGCAAGGAAGCATCTATTTTGATGCACAACAAGAAGCAAAAGCTTCTCAGATAATGCAAAGAGATGCCTTTAGCATCTTGTGTGATTTAGGGCAAGGCAATGGAAAATTCACTGCCTTTGGTTGTGATTTAGGGCATGAGTATGTCAAAATCAATGCAGATTATAGAACATAAAAAAATATTAAAAGAAGAAATATGAGCAATAAACTCCACATTGTATCCTTAGGATGCACTAAAAACCTTGTCGATACAGAAGTTATGATGGGACGACTCCAAGAGTATGAACTTACAGATAAAAATGAAGATGCCGATGTCATCATCGTCAATACCTGTGGTTTTATCGATGCAGCAAAAGAGGAGTCTATAAACACTGTCCTCTCTTTGCATGAACAAAGGAAAGAGGATTCGCTTTTAGTCATGGCAGGATGCCTGAGTGAACGCTATAAAGAGGAGTTGATAGAACAAATTCCTGAGGTCGATATTTTTACAGGTGTAGGGGATTATGACAAAATTGATGAGCTTTTAGAGACAAAAGAGAATCGTTTTACACAAGAAGTTTTTCTTATTGACGGAGCAGAACGTGTTGTCACGGGTTCGGCTTACCATGCCTATGTCAAACTCTCAGAAGGGTGTAATCAAAAGTGTAGTTTTTGTGCCATTCCCTCCTTTAAAGGCAAACTCAATTCACGTAACCTTGATTCTATTGCAAGAGAAGTCAAATGCCTTGTCGATAAAGGCTACTATGATTTTTCATTTGTTTCTCAAGATTCAAGCTCTTATTTGCGTGACCAAAATGTCAAAGATGGGCTCTCTTTGCTCATTCAAAGAATTGAGCTTATTGAGGGAGTTAAATCTGCCCGTATTTTATACCTTTACCCTTCAACAACGAGTATGAAACTTTTACAAAACATTGCAAAAAGTACAATCTTTCATAACTACTTCGATATGCCAATCCAGCACATCAATGATGATATGCTGCGTTTAATGAAACGTGGCTTTGGTAAAGAAAAAACCTTAGAACTCCTCAACTATATGCGCTCCCTTCCAGACTCTTTTGTACGCACAAGTTTTATAGTAGGGCACCCGCAAGAAACGCAGGAGATGTTTGATGAAATGTGCGCATTTGCTGCAGAATTTGGCTTTGACAGGGTGAATGTTTTCTCTTACAGTGATGAAGAGACAACATCTGCCTATGATTTGAGTGATAAAATTTCTGATGAAATCAAAGCACAAAGAGCACAAATTCTTGGTGATATTGTCACTGAGGCAACACGTAAATCTTTAGAAAAAGAGATAGGCAAAGAAGTTGCCATAGTCATTGATGGAGAGAGTGAAGAACATGAATATCTTTTAAGTGCTCGAAAACTCATTTGGGCGCCTGAAATTGATGGTGAAATCTATGTCAATGACAGAACCAAAGATACAGAAATAGAGTTCAAAAAAGTCTATAAAGCCAAAATTACAGGGCTTGTTGGCAATACCCTCACAGCTACTGTGGACAATGCTTAAAAGCACTACTCTCACCACACTTCAAAAACAAAAAAACCTGCTCGCCTTTTCAGGTGGTGGGGATTCTACTGCCCTGCTCTTTTTACTTTTAGAACACAAAATTCCTTTTGATATTGCGATTGTTGATTATGGCTTGCGTTTACAAAGTAAAGAAGAATGCTCCTATGCAAAAGCATTAGCACAGCAGTATAATTTTACCTGCCACACACTCCAAGCACCACAGATAGACTCCAATTTTGAAGCAAAAGCAAGAACTGTTCGTTATGATTTTTTTGAACAGCTTATAGCCAAGTATCACTATACAACACTGCTTACTGCCCATCACTTAGGCGATAGATTTGAGTGGATGCTGATGCAATTTTGCAAAGGAGCAGGCTGTGTAGAGATGGCAGGTATGCAAATGCAAGAACAAAGAGAGAACTATACTCTTATCCGTCCACTTTTACATCTTGATAAAGCAGAACTTTTAGCCTATTTGCATACAAAAGATATTCATTATTTTGAAGATGCAAGCAATAGCAATCCACACTATAAACGCAATGCTTTTCGCCATACACATACAAAACCACTGCTCAAAGAGTATCTCTCAGGGATTAAAAAAAGTTTTGCTTACATTGATGCTGATGTCAAAAGTATCATTCAAGATGTCACACTGCACACTCTCGAAGATTTTACATATTTTGCTGCTTCAACAGAGAAACGCAGCGATATTTACCACATAGACCAACACCTCAAACGCAAGGGATTTTTGCTTTCTGCTCATGAAAAAGAGTTACTTGCATCGCAAAAAAGTGTTGTCGTTGCTCGTAAAATCTTAATTGTGCAAGCACATAAGCATGTCTTTATACTTCCCTATGTACAAAATGTACCTATGGAGAAGCGGTTTAAAGAGGAGATGCGATGCTTAGAGATTGAGCCAAAGCTGCGCCCCTATCTTTTTTTGCATCCTAATGTGAAGGAGTTGGTGCTTTCGCTTTTGTAGTATTTTGATCGGCACAATAGACTTTCATAGTAAAAGAGGATTTTATCAGTTCCCCATCGCGTTCAAACGCAATTGGGAAATTTACACCAATAATCCAATCAGATTTATTCAGTGCTTCTATAAACTCGTAAAAACTTTTTGGCGAGTTGATTTGAGAAGTAGTATTAACCTCATAACTTAAAAACTCATCATTTTTTACAGGAGTAGCAAGTTTCGATAATGAAAGGGATGAAAAATAACTTTTATATTGCTTCTCAAATCGCTCTTTATTAAAAGCGGTATCAAACGCAATGATAATATTGCGGTTTTCTTTTTGAAGTTTTTGTAATTCTTTGGCAGTTTTATCATGAAAACTTTGATATTTACGCAACTCTTTTTGTGCTTTTTTGACGGTAATTCGCTCTTTTCTATACTCTTTTCCTTTTGGAATAAGCAACAAAAAAGAGAATAAGAAAATAAGAAGTAATAAGACAAAAGAGAGAATTATCAAATAAAGTGAGGGGCGAGGAATATTAATTTTCATGATTTTCCTCATCTGTATAATTTGTTGAAACAAAATACATCCAACCATTTTCTGCTGGATAAAAACTGCTATAGGTTTGATGAAAAATAGAACGCAGCGGTGCTTGTAACATAAAGTTATAGACATCTTTGTTCGGGGTAATCCCTTTTAAGATGAGTGATTTTTTATCTAAAAGTGCTGTTGAGAGGGTAATACGCTCTGGAACGAGATCGAACAAATTTGTAATAGAATCTTTTAAAACCGTATTGTCTGTTTGAATGCTTTGTGCTAAAGATTTCTCTTTTTCTATATACACAATTTGTGCTTTTATTGTTTCTAGGGAGCTTTGGAGTTGTGTCTCTTGTTGCTGTATATTTTTAAGTGTCGCGGCAAAACGATAATCTTTAAAGAGTAAAAAAGCATAAGTGAGCAGAAGCATCATAAAGGAAATAGAAAAAAAAGTACCTAAGAGTTTTACCTCAACACTCATCACACTTTTTTTACGTGCTGGTATGTAGCTATATTTCATGAGAGAACCTCTTTATAGGCAAGCTGAGAGAGCTCTTGAGGAATGTCAATACTTCGAACATAGACACTTAAAAACATCTCCTCTTCAAAATACTGTTTGAGCATACTTGAAACACCCACACCATCGGCGATATAAAGTGTTTCTAAAAACTTACTCTCATAGCGATCATCATGATAGTAACGATTTATAGACTCTTGAATAAGTGTAAATCTTTGATAATCCTCTGTAGAAACTAAATCTTTTTCTGCTGATGCTGTCTCTTGTTCTTGCGTTATTGCATTCACTTCTTCGTTAAACTCTTCTTCTATGTCTTCTTCTTGGGCAAAATTATCTATATCGTCTAAACTATCAAGATCAGCAATATCCCCAAAATCATCTAAAGAATCAAGCTCATCAATGGCAGTAATATCATCTAAATCTATACCCTCTTCTATCTCCTCTACTATGTCCAAATCTTCTTCATCTTCTAGTGCAGGCTCTTCTAAAATTTCCTCAGGAACATAGTTCTCAACAACAATCGACTCTGCATACAAAAGAGTCTCATTTTCAAAAACACTTAAGGTAATCAAATCTTCTTGCACAAGAATATAACCCGCAAAATACTCTTTGAGTTTATCTTTAAAAAAATGTGCCACAAGTGTAAAAGGGGAGAAGATAAAATCTAATCCTACTTTTTCATACATTCTTTCAAGTTCATAAAGGTCTGTTTTTGAAGTATAGTATGTCCACTTTTTATCATAGCATTTGTACTCACTCTCACTTAAATCATGGTAGCGACTCATCTCACTTTTTAAGCAAGTAGGAAGGGCCCCTTGTTGTGTCGAATTGTCAAGATAAGCAATATAAAAAAAAGGAGTCTCTTTGGTAAAATTATGAATATACTCAAGCATCTTTTCATCGAGACCAAAGGCATCAAAATGCTCTTCATAACTCGCATGCAATTTCTCTTTTTTATATGTCTGCACATAGATTGTTGTGCCTTGTTTATCGACAACAATACTGATAAATGCTTTGATGTAGAGAGATTCTAAAAACTTCACGCTTTTTCTACTCCACATAAAGGGTGTGCTTTATTATAGTTTTTTTGTTTCAAAGCAGATCCTAATTTTGTATAAATTTGTGTCGTAGCCATCGAAGCATGCCCAAGAAGTTCACTCACATCAGCTATAGGTGCACCCGCATTGAGTAAAGAAGTTGCATAAGAATGTCGTAGCTGATGTGGAGTCACTTTCATACCTACTCTTTTAAAGACTTTAGTAATCATATATCTTAAACTATTTTCGCTTAATCTTTCGCCATTTTTTTCAAAAAGAAACTTTTTTATACTAAATGTGTCTAAATAATCCTCAAGCAACGCTTTTGTTGAGGCAAGCAGTGGCACATCGCGCTGTTTATTACCTTTTCCGACAATGCGCACCCATTCATCTGAAATATCTCGAAGCTCCATATTTGCAAGTTCAGAGACACGCAGTCCCAAGGTATACAGCAAAACAACAAGTAACTGTTCTTGCAAATCACTCTGCTCAAGTGCAGCTACAATATACTTATGCAAAACTGGTTTAGGCAATGTTTTTGCCACCTTTACACTCTCATCTGATTTTAAAACAGTTTTTATTTTGTGATCATTCAAATAGAGCACAAAACTGCGCAAAGCACTCAGCTTTTTACTAATGGTTTTGTTATTCAAATCTGCAATATGTAAACGGTACGGCATCAAATCAAATACCAAAACACCCTCCTCTTCATAAGGGGTGATAAAACGCAAGGCTTCTTCAATACTTTTGGCATAGCTCATAATTGTTAAATCAGAGTACCCTTTTTGCTCCTCTAAAGCTTCTAAAAAAAGAACCTTTTGTTTATCTATCAACTTTTTCAAAAAGCTTCTCAAATTTATCATAATAATGCTGTGCATCTTCTACAAGCGATTTTTTTGTAATGACACTTGGAGCAAGCTTTGGGTAGGCATCTATCATAATACTGCACATCATTTTTATTTTTGCTCTTTGTGCATCTGTAATCGCCCCCTCTGCTGCCATAGTCTCAATTTCTTGCATATACTTTTTTGCATCATTTAAATAAGCAACATACTTTAAAGCAGTTTTTGATTGTGCCATAATGGTAGATGCCATACGGTTATACACATCTATACTAAAGGCTTCATTGGCTAAGGAGTAAGCCATTTTATAAGAGCCTGTCTCATAATAATACTTCGCTTCTAAAGATTTTTGATAAGAGGGATTCATAAGAAAAAAAACAAATAAAACAAAAAGAACGACACTGGCAAAACTGACAAGTAAAACTCTATTTTTCATGCTGTAAAAGTCCTTGTTGAATCAAATCTCGTGCTGCTTCAAGTTCCATTCCACTCACATCAATCTCTGAAGTAGCATAATAGTTGATTATACCAAAAGGTTTTGGAATTACAAATTTATCCCAAGAATTCAGTTGCCATTTTTTTGTCGGTTTTATCTCAACAAGGACAATCTTTGCCTTTGCTTTTTGTGCCATAACAATAATACCATCGGAAACTTCATGTCTAGGTCCTTTAGGCCCATCAGGGGTAATACCTATATCATACCCCTCTTTGAGGGTCTTAATAGACTGAATTAAAACACGTGCTGCGTTTCGTGTCGTAGAACCCGCTAAAGTGCCAAGACCAAAATACTTAATGGTTCGTGAAATGAGTTCCCCATCAAAATGGTTCGATATAAGCACTTTGGCATGCGGTGTTTTTCTATAGTGTGAGTAAAGGTAGGGCAACATCAACAGCTCTCCATGCCAACAAGCAAAAATAATCGGCTCTTGGCTTAAATTTTCGGGTGTATGAAACTGTTTTTTATTGAGATTATAGAGGGCTCTTATGAGTAAAGAGCCTATAAAAGGAAGAAGTAAAAGTGCTAAATAACGCAGTATTTTCTTACGCAACAATCTCGCCTGTTAAAATTGTTCTGCCAATTTCTGTGATTTTGACATCTCTAAATTGTCCTAAAAGTTCTTCTGAACCTTTGACTTTGATGACAATGTTATTATCGCTACGGCCTGAGATGAAATTATCTTTAATTAAGGATTCAAAATAGACACGGTATGTTTTTCCAAGGCATTTTTGGTGCAGTTCATCTAATATAGAGTTTTGCAACTCCTGCAAATAGCTCAAACGCTCAGAGCCCACTTCTGAATCTACAACATTTGTAAAATGTTCCGCCTCTGTTTGCGGTCGTGGCGAGTACTTAAACGAGAAAATCTGATCAAATTGCACTTGCTTGACAACATCAATCGTATCTTCAAAATCTGCTTCACTCTCTCCTGGAAATGCAACAATAATATCGGTGCTAATACTCACCTCGGGACACTCTTGACGCAATTTTTTTACACGATTTAAAAACCACTCTTTTGTATAACCGCGTTTCATATCGCGCAGTACTTTTGTACTCCCGCTTTGGAGTGGCATGTGCATCGATTTACAGATTTTTGGATTGTGCGCAAACTCTTCTATGAAAGCATCATCCATATGAAATGGGTGTGGAGAGGTAAAACGAATACGCTCTAAACCCTCTACTTCGGAGAGTTTTCGCAAAAGTTGTGTAAAGTTGAGTTTCTCATGTTCCCCTGAAAAGCGGCGACCATAATTGTTTACATTTTGTCCTAAAAGAAAAATCTCTTTAACCCCTTCACTCACAACTTTTTTTGCTTCTTTGAGAATCAAATCCGCAGGAATAGAAATCTCCTCTCCACGCGTTTTAGGAACAATACAAAAAGTGCATGATTTATCACACCCTATAGAGATGTTAATGTATGCCTTGTAGGGTGAGGAGCGAAAATCTTTAAACGCAAACTCACTCTCATCATAATTTATATCTATTTCAACCGCTTTATCTTTATGTAAGACTTCACTGATTTTTGAGACATTTCTTGCCCCTAAAACAAAGTTTACATAAGGGGCTCGTTTGATGATTTCCTCACCAAGATGTGAAGCTGTACAACCACAGACTCCTATTTTAGCACCCTCTTTTTTGCGTTTATTAAAACCACCGAGTTCACTAAAGAGTTTATGTACCGGTTTTTCTCGCACGGAACAAGTATTTATTAAAATGAGGTCTGCACTCTCTAACACAGTTGTTGTTTCATAGCCCTCTTTTTCATGCAATTCGGCTATCATATGCTCAGAATCGCGCGAGTTCATGGCACAGCCTAAGGTTTCAATAAATAACTTTTTACTCATTCGTTTCTCTTTAGCTCATAATGTGAACTTGGTACATATAGTCATTATCTGACAAACCAAATTTTACTTCACTCATATAAAAACTCTTCCCTTTTGCCTCAAAATGGTCTTGAAGTTCAAGTAAATCTTTATGAGAATTTTCTCTATCAAAATAAAAAATAATACTCTCATTTTTAGCAACACTTGCTTCTATTTTCTCTAAGTCTACTTTCTTTGGTTTGTTGTTTAACTCTGTTCTTGCGAATTTTAAATCCATCTTTGCTTCCTGTATATCTATTTAAAAGTATTGCATTATAGTGAAAATCTACTAAATCTTTGGTTAAAGAGATTTTTATCTCTATTTGAGTATAATTTCGTACTTCAGAAGAAATCCCCCAAATTTATTATCATTGTTTGATTTCTTTACATTTTAAAGGAACTATTTATGGAAAAAATACTCGATATTGCCCAAGCTATTGCAGATGAAAAAGGTCTCAATCCTGAGAATGTTTTAACATCACTCAAAACTGCGTTTGTTCAAACTGCCAAAAGAGTGATCAACAAAAACTTTGCCTTTGAAGCAGAAGTTGATCCAGATACAAAAAATATAAAAATTGTACAAATCATCACCGTTGTTGCAGATGATGATGAACGCTTAGAAGATGAAGAACTCGCCCCTGCTTACATCTCTGTTTCAGAAGCACGTGAATATGATGACCAAGTAGAACTCGGTGATCAACTCCAAATTGACCATAATATAGAAGATTATGGTAGAACAGGTGCCTCACAACTCCACCGCGAGATAGAGTACCACATACAAAGACTTGTAGAAGATGAACTTTTCAACAAGTACAAATCAAAAGTTGGTACACTTGTAAGCGGTCGTGTTGTCCGTGTCGATGCACAAAACGCAACCTACATAGAAGTGGATGAAATTCGTGCAGTATTGCCTATGAAAAGTCGTATAAAAGGAGAATTTTTTGATGTAGGCGACCATATCAAAGCCGTTGTACGTCGTGTGAACATGGACAAAGAAAATGGTATTCAAATAGAACTCTCCCGAACAAGCCCTAAATTTTTAGAAGAGCTTTTAGCCCTTGAGGTTCCAGAGATTGCGGAAGGAACAGTTATCATCGAAAAAGCGGCACGTATTCCAGGGGAACGTGCAAAAATTGCCATCATGAGTACACACCCACAAGTGGATGCTGTAGGGGCAACTGTTGGGGTCAAAGGGGTGCGCATAAACGCAGTGAGTGATGAGCTTATTGGTGAAAATATAGACTGTATTGAGTACACCACTATTCCTGAGCTTTTTATCTCACGAACAATGAGTCCTGCAATTATTTCTCATGTTGAGATTATACAAAACGAAGAGGGTGAGAATGAAAAAGCCATTATCACCCTTCCCGCCGATCAAAAAAGCAAAGCCATAGGAAAAAGTGGGATTAACATCCGTTTAGCTTCTATGCTTACAGGTATGCAAATAGAGCTCCTAGAGAGCGATAGCGTTACCAACGAAGATGGCGAGATAGAAGAAGCAAAAGATAGTGTAGATGCACTCGAGGCACTTTTTAACTAAGTCTTGACTTTAAAATTATTTTAGTATATAATTTAAGTGTTGCAAAGGAATCTCTCCTAAATATATTTGACTGATTATCAGATATGATGAGATTGTAAGGGTCATACCTCTTTTTGAGGTATGACCCTTTTTTTTTGTTTATAGGTTTGTGGGGTGGGTGGAGATTTCATCATTAGGAGACTCCTTTGCTAAACAAACTCGTAGTACTCTTTTTAATATTTATGGTGTTTTCACCCTATCTAAATTAATCAAAAATAGAAGAGAATTCATCACTCTCTTCTAGTGTACTACCCTCTTTTTATATATGGATTGAGTTTTAACAAACGTAAATCCGCCAAAACATTCCCTGCTAAAGTCAAAAAAGCTGTTATCATCAAAATACCCATAATTACAGGATAATCTCGACTCAAAGCGGACATAAAAAAA
>WFQD01000453.1 GCA_015487265.1 Sulfurimonas sp.
CAATAATACACTTATTTTTAAATTTAACCAAAAGGTATTTATAAAAATACCAAGCTTATGCTATTATTTGTATAGAAAAAATGAGAAAAATATACAAACACACTCATAAAATACTAAATCTTTGCAATACTTGTACAAAAAACAAATAAAAAATGCTATATTTTCTATATCTCTGATTAAAATTTTGTTGCTATCTCTCCAATCATAAACAATAAACAAACATACACTCAACAGGAGAACTGTATCTTGAAACTCTTTATGTCAAAAAAAATCAAACTAACTTAAACAAACAACTCTTGCCTAGGCTGTAAAATTAGCGACCCGAACGATCCTGCTTTTGGAAAAGATGCAAATATAAAAATAGGCTTTGTCAGCCTTTATAAAACCCAAAACTAACTAAAACAAAACCCAATCTGTTATATAACACGATGCTACGCACAAAATTTAATTAATATATACTCTCTTATTCAGCTTAGCACTTGAAAGACATTCCACATCATTTGATAATTTTACTGTCATATTGATATTTTTTACTAAAACAAATTTTCTACCTCAATAACATCACAAACTAAATTTTATTGAACATATTTAACTCTACCCTCATGATAACTGCAATTTTTACATTTTGGATTATGCCCCGGATATTTTCCATTTAATAATTTCACTATATCTTTAAGTTTTCTTTCAATATTTATTTTAGATATATCAACCAAATCAATATGACCGACAAATTCTACTTTTATATTAGGATTTGTTTTGTCTTTTGGAAAATAATGAAGCAAGTAAGCCCTACTGGACACTTTATATCCATGACACTTAAACATGTATCCGTATGCCGCCAGCTGATCACGATAATATTTTTGCTTATCTTCTGCCGGAGCGTTACCAGATGATTTATAGTCTGCAGGAATTAAAGTTTCTCCGTCAGGTTCAAGCAAAACATCATCAATCTTGCCGGCAAGCACATATCCAACTTTTTTGTTTATAACTTTAAGAGAATTTATTTTCTCTCTCCACTCCTCAAGCTTTACAATGTCTGTAAATGGCATTATTCCCTCTTTTTCAAGCTCCTTAACTTCTGGCGGAAATGTATTCTTTTTTCTGTATTTGTCATATCTGTGCTTTAGTATGGAGTCCATAGCAGAATTTAAAAGCAACGGTAATGTTCCTTGCTTTTTATAGTTATTATCAACCCAAAAGCAGGATTTGCATTCTGTATACCCATATAATCCACTTGGGCTTAATTTCCATAATCCTTCTTTTGTTTTCATAACTTCTAATCATTTATTTTAATTTTATATTTTTTAGCTTCATTTTGGCACAAAACAATCCTTTAAGAATCCATTTGACTTTAAAGAATTAATTTTGTTATACTAAGAATGTCTTTCAGTTTTAGCCATAAACTGAAAGGGTTTTACATCCAAGGGCAGCCTTCCGCGAGGAGGGTTGCTTTTCGTTTATGGCGAATTTTCTCCTTTGTTTCTCCCTGCTCTGTGTTGTAGTTCACGACCCCAAATATCTTCTGAAATTTTCAATACATCAATATATCCATCTCCTCCTGTTCTTAATTCTTCTGATATGTTATTTTTTGAAGAATAAATATATATATTTTTTCCATTATTTCTCAAATAAGTTACCAGCGCAAGAAAATCCGAATCCCCTGAAAACAATACTGCTATATCATATTTATTTTTATAGTGAAGAGCGTCAATGGTCATCTCTACATCCATGTTTCCTTTCTCTTCTATAATATCCCCCTTATCAGAACGCACAGTAATTCGCTTCAATTCTTTTTTGCGAACAACAACCCCAAGACCTTTGCGAAGGTATGTAAAAAACTTGTGTTTTCCATCTAATGAATAATCTCTTGTTCCTTCTGCAGGATACGCCGTATAGTAGAATATTTTTATGCTTTTTGCATTATGTTGTTGTTTTAAAAAACTTTTTAATTTTTCAAAATCAAAAAACCTGCCTTTTGATTTTTGTGCACTCCAAAGATTTGATGCATCAATGAAAACATATACATTATTTTGATTTTTTAGATTATTTTTCATTTTGCTTTATAATACTTTTTAAATTCCAAAATGCACTACCGCCTTTTTCAATTAAAACATTAACAAGATCAATGACCCGCAGCTTATACGAGCTACTTTTATTATAAATTATTTCCAAAGCCGATTTGTACTCTTCTTCGTGAATAGGAATCCTTGATTTATAATCTATTAATTTATTATTTTCATCAAGTAAATAAGCCTTAATAATTTTTAATGTCTCTTCTGGAGCGATATCAGCTAAAACAGGCAACCTTCTTATAAATCCATAATCCCAATCAAATCTTCCCTTTGATTTTTC
This sequence comes from Sulfurimonas sp., assembly GCA_015487265.1. Taxonomy (GTDB): domain Bacteria; phylum Campylobacterota; class Campylobacteria; order Campylobacterales; family Sulfurimonadaceae; genus Sulfurimonas. Next base: position 2,353 of record WFQD01000453.1, read on the forward strand.
AAGAGTTTTAATTAACTTAACAGCTAAAATTTCATCTTTTATAATTTCTTTTTCTGGATTTATCCAAAAACCAAACCCGCTAAAAATCTCCGGGTCTTTAATTTTCTTATTGCCAAGAACCCAATCCCAAAACCTAACGAACTTCTCTTTATCTATATCATTTTTCTCTAGCCACTCATCGCTCACTTGATCTTTTGTTAAAACACTCCTACCTATAAACGATATAAACTCATGATATCTTGTTTTATTATTAGGATTTTCAGTTTCCCAAAACTTCTTTAACAAATCATCTTTAAATCCTCCCCCTACATCCACATCTAATCCAAAATGGATAAAAGCAAGCGCAAGGTGGATAGCCAATGCCTCATCTATGTTTTTCCAATGTTTTTGTCCATTGGCATACTGTGTATCCTTAAGGTCAATCCACTTCTCATACAATTTCCGAATATGCGCGTCTTCAAACATCTCTTTATACAAACTTTGCGATAAATACCCTTCTGCTCCTGCAAGCGCTAAATCAGCGCTACTACTTTCAAACACAAAAGAAATTAATTTATCTTTTGTCCAACTTGCATCTCGAAAATAAAATGTGGGTAAATGATGTCCGTGCATAAACATCATCGCCCTTGTATTTTCAGTGCTTAATATTTCTTCATATAAACTTTTTACATCATCTTTAATTTTAACCTTTTCACCTTTCAATTCTTTTCCATCCTGATAAACAAACATCAAAAATGCTTGAAAAGCTCTTCCCTTCACACTATTTATTGCAATTGAATAAGGGTCACTTATTACCATATTCCCCCCACCACCATCTGAAATTTTTGACTTGGCCGTCTCGGACACTTCATCACTTGGTTTTGGATCTTCGTAGTTAAGTAAAACCTCTAAAATGTGCAGAAAATCGTCCCGATATTTTCCAAAATCACCAATTACAATTTCCTTATCCTCTTCACTTAGCAACCCCTGCAAAACATCAGCCGTTGCACGATAAACAGATTCCCAATTTGCTAGCCATGTATCATAAAATCCTTCTTCTCTTTTACCCCCTTTTAAACCTGCATCTACAAGATTTTTCAGCAAACTTACGAGCCCTTGCCAATCATCACTACCAACCCTCTTGCCTTTTTTAAGCGCCTCTTGTACGCCACGTAAAAATGCATAAGTATAATGCGCATCTATTTTATCTTTATCAAAAAATTTTTCTGCATTTTTTATAAATTTCTCAAATCTATTAAAAACACCATTTTCAATTAAATTGCCAACACCTTCAGCATTTTGTGGTCTATGAAAATCTTGATTTTCATTTTGTTCATTTAGCTTCTTTGGCGTCCATTCACCCTGCAAAAGCTCTATAATCTCATCAATGGTCTTTTTATCAAATTCTTCTTGAGGAACAGGTGATTGCGAAACTACAAAACCTGCCTCACCCACTTTAATTGAAGTGCTCGGCTCAGTTTCAATCTCATCGCAATTTACTCCAAAAACTTCCATTGCTTTCTCTTTTTCACCAATCAAACAAAAAATTCTAGCGCCGGAATGTTTTCTGTATTCTTGCTGTTCTTCAGTTTTTCCTTCACACTCAAGTATAAATAGCTCCTCAGCTCTTTTCTTGTATCGCTTTTGATCTTCTGAAGATAACACAAAAAAACATTTTTTCAGTAACCTCTCATATTCAGCCCCACCTTTTACTTCAAAATTTATTTTTTCATTTTCATCATCAAACAATCTAAACAAAGATTTTTTGATTTCATCTTTAAACACCTCCGGACACAAACTCAATACAAATAAGCGCAATTGCCAAGTCATGCGTGTATCAGGCAATATTGCTTTCTCATCATCAAAGCCCCCAATATAGTCATCAAAAATCTTTTTTACACCACCCTTATCATCTTTATCACACTCCTTTTTAATTAAATCTTTTAGAACCTTAGCGGTAAACAACATCAAATCTTTCACGCTATCCTTATAGCTTCTATGCTCTGTTTCTGTATATTCATCCTTAAAAAAGTCTACATCCCACAAATAAAATATATCCTCTTTTGCAAAGACCGAATCTTTGGCATCTTCTCCCAAATTCGCGATTTCTCTTATGACACTGGTTAACAATCCCAGCACTTTCTCTCCACGCTTACCTTCTATTTTCTCCAAATATTCAAATACTTTTGTGTACGAGAAATCTCTTATATAAAAAGGATTTTTATCAAAAGTATCTTTGCTTAATTCGTCACCGCTTCTCACGGTCAAAACAACGCCAGCAAGTTCAATTACCGCATCAAACTCCCCCGCCTTATACAGAGCTTCAAACATTTTTTCATACTCAAAACCCCAATGCCCAAACGGCGCCATAAGCTTAACCCAATTTTCTTCTTTAATTTTGGGAATAATTTTTACGATGTACTTTGCATCCAACTCCGCGCAAAGCCGCAAGATCCTATCTACAAGCTCCGGATTAAAGTTTTCTTTCGTGGTCGCCAACCCGCCGTTTAAAATAATTTCATCCACTGCGAAATCTGGTTTCTTTGGCGCAACTTTCACCAAATAATTTATCTCCGGTGTTGTGTAACTGTATCGCGTTGTATCTTCCGGTTGTTTCTTTAAAATATCTAAAAAACCATTCCCCCAAAGCCATTCAACCCACCGCTCATCAACTTGAGAAAAGAAATAATTTCGCGCGTCAAAATTTGTATTAACAATTTCTAAAACCTCCTCCTCCACTTCATCAGAAGGATTATTTTTTACGATTTCATCTATTTTTTTATGTATTTCTA
>WFQD01000454.1 GCA_015487265.1 Sulfurimonas sp.
GTGGAGCAGGGCGCTATGGATTTGACTACCAAAATGCAGATGCAAGTAAAGATGCAGCGAGTTTACAAAATGCTGTAGAAGCTTTCAAAAAAGCAGATACCATCAAGTTTACTTCAACGATTACCAATGAAGAAGCCCTTATTTTACAAAAATTAAAAGAAAAATATGGTTATAAACTTGTCAATCCTGAGGCAAAAGCATTTCAAACTTTCTTAAATGAGTACTCACAAGTCAGTGGAACAACACTCTATGGAAGTGATTTAAAACAAACAATGAATTCTAACTTTATCGTGAGTGTGGGTTCAGCACTTAAAAGTGATAATCCAAATGCAAGATATGCTCTGAATAACTCTTTAACAGTCAATAAGGGTGTAGCACTCTATTTTCACCCTGTAAAGGACCCTATCATTGAAGGACTTGGGAAAAATATTTTAACCGTCAATCATAAGCCATTACAAGAAGAGACAGTTTTATACCTTCTTTTAGACTTATTCGCCGATAAAGAGAAACTTCCTAGTGATATTGTTGAGTATTTGGCATCTTTTCACTCGAAAAAAACAGTAACAGTAACGGAAACTATCAAAGAAAAAGTGACTGAAATTGTAAAAGAGAAAAAAGTCAATAAAGAGACAGGCGAAGAGGAAGAAGTAGAAGTTGAAAAATCAAAAATGGTACCTAAAAAAGTAAGTAAAGAAGTGGAAGTTGATGACAACAGACTTGTTTCTTTACTTGGTATGCCTGAAAATTTTGATGAGACATTGGCAAAATTCTTGAAGAAGAAAGATAGTTTCTCCTTGATGGTTGGACCAGATTTATATACACATCCAAATGCGAAAAACTTAGCACGCCTTGTTGCACTCGTTGAGAAATACTCTGCGTTTGAACTCACAATGATTCCAACACTTACCAACTCTTTAGGTGTTGCACTCATTAATGAACTGAGTGATGAAGTTGGAAACTACACAATTGGTTATAATGTGCAAGCTGATTATACTTTAAGTGCACTTGGGGGTGGTGACATAGATATGCCAGCGATAAATCAGCAAGAGGGAACATTAACAAGTGTCAATAAGCGTGTAAACCCTACAAATGCTGCAATTGGCTATAATGGTTATGTTCTTAATGATATTGCGAATGCTTTAGGTTTAGAGGCTGCTTTAACTGTAGATTATACAAAAGCACTTCCAACAGAAGCAGGTTTCCAAGCAGAGGAGTTTGATAATCTTCCAAATCATTATAATAATGATGGTGAAGAGGTACGTGGATATGCCTTATCTGCACAAACTGTGAATGTCTCTGATGAAAGTGTAGAAAAAATTGATGAATCTTTAAGCCTTGGTGATGATTTGGTTTATATGGCAAATCCTGTGCGACAGTTTAATGCCTTTACAAACAAAGCAACACAGCTTGATGAAGAGAGCGGACTTTATGTAAGTGAGGAAAACTTAAAAGATTCAGATTTCAAGCAAGGAGATAAGGTGCGTGTGAAAACAGAAAATGGAGAAATTGTGACAACAATTGTAAGTGACAATAAAATCGCAGGTGATATTGCACTTGTGCCAACATTTGATACAGCGTTAAATTCAGAAGTCTTGTTTAGCGGTTACCGCTTTGCTGCAGCTTCGATAGAAAAGGTGTAATATATGGATACAGCATATTTAATAGAAACGGTTATAAAAGTCGTTGTACTCTTACTTATTTTCTCAGCATTAGCTGGGATTGGTACATATTTTGAGCGTAAGGTGCTTGCATTTATGCAACGACGTCTTGGTCCAATGAATGTTGGTCCTTTTGGACTCTTACAAGTTGGTGCAGATGGGATTAAACTCTTTACAAAAGAGGATATTATCCCTACACATGTTGTAGCACCTATCTTTAAAATTGCACCAGTTATCACTGCAGCGACTGCATTTATGGCAGCAGCGGCGATTCCATTCTTACCACAGTTTACAATTTTTGGTTACACCGTGCATCCAATTATTGCCGATGTGAATATTGGTATTTTGTATGTACTTGGAATTATGGCAGTGGGTCTTTTTGGACCAATGCTCGGTGGTATGGCATCAGCCAATAAGTTTTCACTCCTTTCAGCAGCACGTGCGGCTGCGGTGTTTATCTCTTATGAAGTCGTCTCAGGTTTAGCAGTACTTGCCCCTATTATGATGGTAGGTTCACTTTCACTTGTTGATTTTAATGAGTACCAAGCAGGCGGCATTGGAAGCTGGATTGTTTGGTCACAGCCTGTAGCATTTGTTCTTTTTTGGATTGCTGCATTTGCTGAGACTGGACGTACACCTTTTCACTTGATTGCGAATGATCATGAGATTATTGATGGTTTTGGTACGGAGTATTCTGGTATGCGTTGGGGTCTTTTCTTCATCGGTGAGTATGCAAATATGTTCTTTATCTCTTTTGTTATTCCACTCATCTTTTTAGGTGGTTTTGGTGATGGGAGTGTTTTAGGTGCTTTTGCACTTTTAGGTAAAATGGCATTTTTCTTCTTCTTTTTCTTATGGACAAGAGCTGCATGGCCAGATGTAAGACCAGATCAATTAATGTGGTTGTGCTGGAAAGTACTTATGCCATTAGCCGTGATTAATGTTGTAATCACTGGTTTAGTGATGATGTATTAAGGGGATATGAAAAAATATGGAAGCATTTAATGATAGAAATGTAGCTGATAACGGCTACTTTATGGTTGACATTGAAGATTATCCTACTGATGGTTGGGGTAAGTTTAAGCGTGTTGTGAAAAGAACATTCAAGGGTGAACTTTTTGTTGGTCTTTGGGTTGTAATGAGAGAGATGCTGCGTTTTGATATTCATACCGTACAGTATCCACAAGAGAAGATGCCTATAGGGCCACGTTACCGTGCTGTTCATGAGATGAAACGTTTGTGGGAATCTGATGCAGAGCGTTGTATTGGCTGTGGGCTTTGTGAAAAGATTTGTATCTCTGATTGTATTCGTATGGATACTAAGATTGATGAAAATTCTCGTAAAGAGGTTTCAGAGTATACGATTAACTTAGGACGCTGTATCTTTTGTGGCTATTGTGCTGAAGTATGTCCAGAACTTGCAATTACACATGGTGGTGAGTATGAAGTAGCTTCTGAACAACGTGCATCATTTATAATGTATGAAGATATGCTTACTCCAATTGACAAAATGAAAGCTGGAGCACAGTTAGAGTTTGAAGGTTTTGGTGCAATTACACCACATGAAGATGAGCGTGTTAAGAAAACACCTCTAGCATATTAAGGAGAGAAATTTATGTTTGAAGCGATAGCGTTTTATCTGTTTGCGTTTTTAACGATTGCGATGTTTTTCATTACAGTAACAACATCACAAGCATTATATGCACTCAGTGCATTGGCAGCAGGAATGATTTTTATATCAGCATTTTTCTTTATCTTAGGTGCTGACTTTTTAGGTGCGATACAAATTATCGTTTACACTGGTGCCGTGATGGCTCTGTATGCGTTTGGTATGATGTTTTTTGATACAACACGCGAAGTGAAAGAGAAGCAGGGCAATAAGTTTATCATAGTTGGTATGAGTGCAATTGCTGCTGTTTTGGTGGTAGCAATTTTCGCAGCCCCAATGCTTGCAACAGATATTACAGCATTTTATCCAAGTAGTGCAGACATCGGCAATACACAAGAAGTGGGTATGGTACTTTTCACAAAATACCTTATTCCTTTTGAATTAGCCGCTGTGATGTTACTTGTAGCGATGGTTGCAGGAATTGTTTTAGCTGGAAAGCAGATGGATAACTCTTTAACTTTAGAAGATGATACTAACAAGAAGGTACTTTCATGATGGAAATTGGTTTAAATCATTATCTGATACTTTCTACGCTTTTATTTGCTATTGGTTTAGTAGGTGTAATGCGTAGAAAGAATTTACTTTTACTCTTTTTCGCAACAGAGATATTGCTTAACTCAGTCAATATCGCTTTTGCTGCGATTTCACATTTCTATGGAGACTTAACTGGTCAGATGTTTGCATTTTTTGTGATTGCAATCGCGGCATCAGAAGTTGCTGTAGGTTTAGGACTCTTAATTGTGTGGTATAAACGCCATGGCAACATAGACCTTGATAATTTAGCAAGTATGAAAGGATAGAGCATGGAAAAATACTTATATATAGCACTTTTTGCACCGCTTGTGAGTTCTTTGTTTTCTGCTCTTTTTACAGCGACACCAAAGAAAACTTTTACAGGGATTGTAGCTTCACTCCTCATTTTCTCTGCGTTTGTAAGTAGTTTTATACTACTGACTCACATTTTAGGTGGGGGAGAACCAATTCATGTAGAGATGATGACATGGATGGCAACTGGAGACTTATATATTCCATTTGGTTTTATAGTAGATGAAGTTTCTGTAACAATGATGATGGTTGTAACTTTGGTTTCAACAGTCGTTCATATTTACTCTATTGGATATATGGATCACGATAAGGGCTTCAATAGATTTTTCTCATACCTTTCAGCATTCGTTTTTTCAATGATGATTCTTGTTATGAGTGATAACTATGCAGGGCTTTTCATTGGTTGGGAAGGTGTTGGTTTGTGTTCTTGGTTACTTATTGGTTTCTGGTTTCACAAAGAGAGTGCAACTTGGGCAGCGAATGAAGCATTTATTATGAACCGTATTGCTGACCTTGGTATGCTTGTAGGTCTATTTTTAGTCTACTGGAATACAGGAACACTTCAGTATGAAGGTGCATTTGAAGCATTTGCTCACTTAGATACTGCTACACTCACTTGGATTGGTATTTTCCTTTTCATCGGAGCAATGGGGAAATCTGCACAGTTTCCACTCCATACTTGGCTTGCAGATGCGATGGAAGGTCCAACGCCTGTTTCTGCATTGATTCATGCTGCAACGATGGTAACAGCAGGGGTTTACTTGGTCGTTCGTTCAAATGAACTCTATAGTCTTATTCCTCATGTTGGATTATTTATTGCAAGCCTTGGTGCATTTGTTGCAATTTTTGCAGCTTCTATGGCACTTGTGAATCGTGATATGAAACGTGTTATTGCATACTCTACACTTTCACAACTTGGGTATATGTTCGCAGCGGCTGGGCTTGGAGCATACTGGGTAGCACTTTTTCACCTTATGGCACATGCATTCTTTAAAGCACTCCTTTTCTTAGGTGCCGGAAATGTTATGCATGCGATGCATGATGAACTTGATCCATTTAAAATGGGTGGACTCAAAAAGGTTATGAAGTGGACTTACATTATGATGACTTTAGCATCAGTTGCACTTGCTGGGCTTTTTCCACTTGCAGGCTTCTTCTCAAAAGATACTATCTTAGAAGCGGCATTTGCTGAGCATCATTTTATTATTTACTCTGTTTTACTCTTTACAGCTGGTTTGACTGCGTTTTATTCATTTAGATTAACTGCCCTTATTTTTGAAGGGGAAGAGCGTTATAAACTTTTTGGTATTCATCCACATGAAGCTTACAAATATATGCTTGTGGCGATGAGTCCTTTACTTATTCTTGCAATTATTGCAGGGTCATTTAAAACAACTTTCTTTGGAATGGTGGAAGAGTTACTTGGTGCTATCGAGTATCATATTCATTCAGAAACTACGGTTTGGGTAATGACTATAGGAACACAACTTTTTGTTGTTTTAGCAATTGTATATGCATACAAAAAATACAATCACTCAAAAATCACTGTACCGGATGGAACATCTGCGATGGAAAACAGTTTTATGTATAAATTACTGATTAATCAGTACTATATTCCATATGCATACAACAAATATCTAGTGACTCCATATAAAGAGATGTCTGAGCTTTTCTGGACACATGTCGATATGAAAATAGTGGATGCAAGTGTTGATGGTATTGCAGGTATTGTTTATAATACTGGTGATAAAACAAGTACAATGCAAAATGGTAACCTCTCAACTATGCTTAAATGGATGGTTGCAGGACTGCTTATGTTGTTGTCATTAGCTGTGGTTTTTGGACTTGCAGTTAGATATTCTGATGGAATTTTAGCAATTCTATCAGGTTTAGGAGTTTAATCTATGATTGATCATATCTTATCAATTTTAATATTTTTTCCAGTAGTGGCAGCACTATTTGGAGTTATGGTGCAAAAAGAGAGTATTCGTGCCTATGGTATTGCAGTCTCTGCAATTGAATTTGCACTTGCTTTATGGCTATGGTTTGCATTTGATGGTCACTCATCAGGTATGCAGTTTATGGAAAGTATCCCTTTAATTCCATCTTTTGGAATTAACTATACTTTAGGTGTAGATGGTATCTCTATTTTTATCATTATTCTTTCTACATTTGTGACACTCATTGGTATTGCATCTTTAGGTGAAATAAAAAACCTCAAAAACATGATTATTACGCTGCTTGTTTTACAAATGACAATGTCTGGTGTTTTTGCTGCACTTGATGCGATTGTATTTTATGTATTTTGGGAACTCTCACTTGTACCAATGCTTTATATCATTGGGGCATGGGGTGGACCGTTGCGTGTGTATGCTTCAATCAAGTTTTTCTTATATACTTTTACAGGTTCCCTTGTCATGCTTGTTGGTATGCTTTTTATGGCTTACTTTTACAACCAAGCAACAGGAGAGTGGAGTTTTGCTATTTTAGATTGGTATAGATTGATATTGCCAGAGAATTTACAGTTATGGCTTTTTGCTGCGTTTTTTCTCGGTTTTGCTATTAAAGTGCCAATGTTTCCATTTCACACTTGGTTACCATATGCACACGGTCAAGCACCAACTATAGGTTCTGTGATTCTTGCGGCTATTTTATTGAAAATGGGAACTTATGCGTTTATCCGTTTCTCATTACCACTTTTCCCTGATGCTTCGGTATTTTTTATGTACCCAATCGCAGTTTTAGCGATTATTATGGTTATTTACACAGCAATGGTTGCTTATGGACAAAAAGATATTAAACAGGTCATTGCATACAGTTCTGTATCACATATGGGTATCATTATCATCGGTACTTTTGCTTTAAATGTTGAAGGTGTTTCAGGTTCAATCTTTTTAATGCTCGGACACGGTGTGGTTGCTGGTGCACTCTTTTTGCTTGTAGGTGTGATTTATGATAGACGCCATACGAAGATTATGAGTGAGTTTGGTGGTTTGGCACATTCGATGCCGCGTTATGCAACACTTTTTGGTGTGATGATGATGGCTTCAGTGGGTATGCCACTGACAATCAACTTTGTTGGTGAATTTTTAAGTCTCTTAGGTTTCTTTAAACAGTCACAAATTTTAGCACTGCTTGCGGGTGTTGGTATTATTGTAGGAGCTATTTATATGCTTACTGCTTATAAAAAACTTTTCTTTGGTGAAATTACAAATGAAGAAAATAGAAATCTTCCAGATGTAAACAAACGTGAACTTGTCGCTTTAATTCCATTGACATTTTTAGCGATTTGGTTAGGAATTTATCCAAAACCTGTTTTAGACCCAATTAACACTTCTGTAGAGTCTATCGTACAACTCATGCACGATAAAGCACAAACGCAAGAAGCAAAAACAAGAATACCTGCTCCACTTAGTGAGCTTACGATACCAACAAGTTCAATAGAGGAGGCACACTAATGTTAGAGCCAGTAAATGTTTCTTTAGAGTCTTTAAACTTAATGACTCTTGCTCCAATGCTTATTCCTGTTGTGGGAGCATTGTTGATTTTAGTGATAGATACAATAAAGGGTGGACTTGATAAATCTTTATATGTAGTTCTCAGTATGCTTTTTATTCTTATGGATTTAGCATCCCTCTCTAATGCTTCAGATTTATTTTCTGTTGCGGGAACGATGATGGGTGCCTTTGATGTTATGCTTATAGATGGGCTTGCAATTCTTGCACAGTTTATCATTGTAGGGGCATCTTTACTTTTTATTCCATTATCTTTAACAAACAAGCGTTTTCATGAAGCTTCACATCCTGAATTTTTTGCACTTTTCCTTTTTATGATTAGTGGATTTCAGTTTATGGTGGCAACAGATAATCTTATCTTAGTGTTTGTAGGTTTAGAGACAGGTTCTTTGGCTCTGTATACACTTATAGCACTGCATAACCGTGACAAATCGTTTGAAGCAGCTGTGAAGTACTTTACTATGGGTGCATTAGCGGCTGGTTTCTTCAGTTTTGGAGCAATGGTCTTTTATGCATTGACGGGTTCTGTTGAGATTAATCAAATCGCAACAGTTCTTGCTGCAAATAATTATGCAGATATGGGCTATGTACTTGTCGGAACAGTATTTTTACTTGCATCCCTTGGATTTAAAGTCTCTTTAGTACCTTTTCATACTTGGACACCAGATGTATATGAAGGGGCATCTTCACCGATGGCTGGGTATATGTCTATTGTTCCTAAAATAGCAGGTTTTATTGTAACAATGAGACTTTTTGAATTCTTAATTCATAGCCATGTTGTTTGGTTAGAAGTTATTTTATATGCTGTAGTAGTGATCACTATGACAGCCGGAAATGTTTGGGCACTTGTGCAAACCGATGTGAAACGTATGCTTGCATATAGTTCTATTTCACATGCTGGTTTTGTAATGGCTGCGGTGATGATAGGGACAACACAAGCAAATACAGCACTCTTTTTGTACTGGATTTTATTTACCTTTACAAACCTTGGATCATTCTCTATGTTATGGATGAGTCGTCAGAAAAACTTACCAGATGGACAAGCAAGTGATCATAGTTATGATAAGTTTGCAGGTATGATTAAAACCTCTCCATTTGCAGCAGTGCTTATGAGTCTTTTCATGCTTTCATTGGCAGGGGTACCTCCTTTTGCTCTTTTTTGGGGAAAACTCTATATGATAGGTTCTGCGGTTTCAGCAGGCTATACAGTTTTAGCACTCATAATGGCACTTAACTCTGCTATAGCTGGATACTACTACTTAAAACTCATTGTGTATATGCTTATGAAAGAACCAGTAGCTGCAAATGAAAATGGTGAAGTCTATACAGCAAACGCAACACTTACTATGAAAACTGTTACAGGAATTGCTGTAGTAGGAACTATATTTGCTTTTGTAGCCATAGACCCACTACTTGAGTTTATTACGGCTTTTGTATATAACAGCGGATATTAAACGCTCAACAATAAAAAAAGGAGTGTAGATTTGTTACAATGGACACTCTCGCTTCTTTTTTTATACACAACTACACTCTCTGCACTTGAACTTTCTATTAACAGTGCAGAGCAAAACCACTCCGCATACTCTATTTTACATTTACGCCACAGTGAAAACTTTGTTTGTGAAGAGACAAAAGATGACTTTGAAGAGGTTACACAAATTATTTGTGCTTTTAACAAAAGACCAACACAACTGCTCAAAGAGATAGAAAATAATTTTTTTGATGTGCGAGCCCGCATTCAAAAAGAGACTTTTTTTGTGATAATTCATCCACGATACAAAATAAAACTTTTTGCAAATGTATTTGATTTGAGTCAAGATGCAAGTACCTATAGTGCAGATGTAACAAGTGCCAAAAATTGGTTTGTTGTAGGGTATAAAAAAGCATTACCGCTTATTTATAAAAAAAAGAGAATAGACAATAGCCTCAATTTGCCTTTTTTTATGGATAAAGATATGCTCCCATATGTAGGGGGACTCGATATAAAAGGGAATCCTATTTATATTAAAAAAGTACAAGATGTGAAAGAGTACTTGAAAATCAAGAAAAAGTTTCAAGCAAAAAAGTATGAAACACTTTTAGATGATATTGATGCAATCCTTGCAAAATATCCAAACACTCTTTTTAAGGCAGAATTGCTGTACTATAAGATAAAAGTCTATTCTCAATTGAAAGATAACGATAATGTCATTGCAGTTTCTAAACATTATCTCAGAGATTACTCCGGGGATGAAAATATTCCGGAGGTACTCTCTTTGGTGGCGAAGGCATATGCTTCTGTTGGTATGAATATTGATGCTGATTATTTCTTTGACAGGCTTTTTAGTGAGCATGAAAAATCTGTATACACTTTATGGGGATATATTTATAAAGGCGAAATGAAAGAGGCTTCAGGTGGGACAAGCGAAGCAATCAAATTTTATAAAATGGCATTGTCTCGTGCCAAAAGTGTTGATGTCGCGGTTGCAGCAGCGTATAAACTTGCCCATATAAATATACTGCTCTCACATAAAAAAGCCTCGAAGTATATTATGGAAATTATCAATGCGCGACCAAGTTACATGATGCATGATTTGAAAACTTCTTTAGAAATGATGAATAGTTTTGCAGATACTGAAGATTATCGTACAGCAGCAGCTATTGCAAAAGCACTCTCAGATGCAATGACCCCACAAAATGATGAGTATGAAAGTCTTGTAAGCAAAAGAGCCTTATGGCTTGCAAAAACACCGGCAAAAAAAGAGGCTTTGGCAGCTTTGAACAAGTACATAAAAGAGTTCCCAGATGGTGATTTTATAGAAGAGATTGATGTTGCTAAAGATGGCTTGTTTTTTGATACAACAGATGCAAACGCAAGTCAAAAGCTTATAGAGTACACAAACCTTATCAATACCTATGCAAATGATGTCATAGGCAACCGTGCACTCTATGAAAAAGCGAAACTCCTTTTGAGTCTTAAAAAATATAAGGCTGTTTTAGAGATGAAAGCAGATGTAGAAGCCTTAGATGAAACAAAATATCCAGATACGAAGCAGATTATACAAAACGCAGCTATTGGTTTAATGCAAGTGTCATTGCAAGCCCAAAAATGTAATGAGGTGCTCAGTATATCAAAAAAATATACTATTCAGTTATCGGACAAATGGGATGATGGACTCTACATCTGTGCGATGAAAGGGGGCGATTTTACACTTGCTAAAACTATGGCAAACAAACATTTTAAATCAAAAGATTTACAAGAGAGAAAAAAATGGCTCTATCGTTATATAAAAGTTGATTTTCAAACAGGGAATTATAGTGATGTGATTGAAGCTTCTAAAGATTTGATAGCATTGATAGAAGATGATAAAAAATCGCCTTATAAAGAGGTCTATCGTATACTGTTTGATACCTATGAACGTTTAGAAAAAAAAGAGCAGATGCTTAAAGCGATAAGCAATATAGAGAAGGTTTTTGGTGTGAGTTATAAAGACTTAGACCGGTATGTGAATGTAATGTATGCAGGCAGTAAACTCAAAGATAATACAATTGTGATAAAATATGGACAGAAAGCTTATACTATACAAAAAAAAGCAGATGCTTTTCCTCAAAGTCCAGGTTTAGAGTTTGCACTCTATCAAGCCTATATAGAAAAAGAGGAGTATAACAAAGCCTTAGAAATTATAAAATCTTTAGAGAGATTAAGTATGGATAAAGCCCTTGTAGCAAGACAAAAGTACCTCCTTGGGAGTGTCTATGCAAAACTCTGGCGAGATGATGAAGCCAAAGAGGCTTATAAAGAAGCCATAGCCGCAGAGCCAGAATCAGCATGGGCAAAACTTGCACAGAGTGCCTTAGAAGAGTAAAGAGGAATAGAGTAGTATGTTAGATGATAAAATTATTTTAGAAAACTCAAAAAAATTAGATGTTCTGTATGTTGAAGATGATACTGCACTTTTAAATGCAACATCTGAGTTATTACAGCTTTACTTTCATCGTGTGGAGAGTGTAAGTGATGGTGAAAAGGCTTTAGTAGCCTATAAAGAGTATTATAAAGCGAATGCAAAGTATTATGATATTGTCATTAGTGATATAAAAATACCAAAATTAGATGGGATTGCACTTACACAAAAAATAAAGGCTATGAATGCTGAACAGTCTCTTATTTTTATTACTGCTTTTAATGATTTTGATTATTTGAATGCTGCTATTGAGTTGGGTGTGGATGGATTTCTTCAAAAACCACTTGAAGTGGAGAAGTTTAAAAAAACTTTACATACAACATCGCAAAAAATTGTCGATAAAATGATGATGCATGAGCATTATGCACAGATAGAAGCAACAAACATAGAGCATATTGACTTAATTACTGCGAAAGAATTTAGTGTTGCAGAAGATATTTTAGCGGATTTGGAAACACATAAAGAGCATATTTCTCATACTTGGTGTGCAATTCCTCTTGTTGTTGAGCGTTTAGAGGGACATGAAATTGATGTGGAATATTTTAGAAGTAATTTTGCTATTAAGGTAATCGAATACTTTTTAGGGGTCATTAGGGCAAAAAATGAAGCAGGGAACTGCCCTGTTGTTTTTATTATGCTCGATTATTTTAAGCATAAAGATTTACCACTGCATGATATTTTTATGATTTGTGTCCATTTTAAAAATACAGTGACTTCTTATATTTTTAGTAGATACCGCTTTAACCAAGAACTCTTTGATGATGTCTCCTTAATTCTTGATAGAAACTTTGAAGGGGTGATTCGTAATTATTTGAATCTCAAAGGATGCACAAAAGTAGAAACTGCAAAAAATAGCCTTTCTCAAACACCTTCTCAAGAAGCAGAGGATGAGGAAGAAGAGCATATCACCTCCTATGTAGATTATGTTTTAGAGCATGATGTGTATGAACTTCAGGATTTAGAAGAAGATATAGATACGATTTCTATTAAAGTGACCGATAAAAATAGAGTGAGTGTGGATGATATTGTTGTGCTTGGATCAAGTATTAAACGCTATGGCACCATTTTAAGTAATTATCATCTTTTTTCAAAGTTGGGTATGAAAATAATTTTACTTGGCGATAATTTTCAAGAAAATGCACCTTTACTCTTTGAAAATGAAGAAAAACGCATGAATATTGCAACACTTTTAGAGGGTTTTGTGAATGATTTGATTACTTGGAGACGAGAAATTTTTGATAATAACATAGAAAACCCGCATTTTTTAGATGATTCCTTTTTCTCTAATGTAGATACTATCATTATGTTTATAGAGTATGATGAGAATAGTGTGGTCGATGAAAATGAGAGTATGGATGATGCAGAATTTTTTGATTTTTAAAAATTTCTTTAATTTTCATATTTACACAGTCTTAAAGTTTCTTCCCTATAAACTCTCTAATTTTATAAAATTATTAAGCTTTTTTAGCTACTATAAGCACAGTAAAAAAAGCTCTCGTGCCTTAGTATAAGGGCTTCTTTTAATCTAAATAAATAGTAGTTATAAATCTTAAATAAGTCATTTATGACAGAAGGAGAATATATGCAATTAGGTTTCCTAGTTGATTTACACCTATGTATGGGTTGTAAAGGTTGTGAAATCGCATGTAAAGTGGAGAACGAAGTCCCACTTAGTACATGGAGATTACGTGTCAAGTATGTTGATGTTGGAACTTTCCCAGAAACGAAGAGAACTTTTACACCTTTAAGATGTAATCACTGTGAAAATGCTCCATGTGAGAGAATTTGTCCAGTCTCTGCGCTTCACTATATCGACAATGGTATTGTCAATATTGACAAAGAGCGTTGTATTGGTTGTGCGGGTTGTGTTATGGCTTGTCCATATGGTGCAATTTACATTGATCCTGAAACGCAAACTGCTGATAAATGTACATATTGTGCACACCGTATCGCATCATCAATGATGCCAGCTTGTGTTGTTGCTTGTCCGGTTGAGGCAAATATTTTTGGTGATTTAGATGATGCATCGTCAAATATTTCTAAATATATCCAACAACATACTGATGTTCAAGTACGTAAACCAGAGAAGGGAACAAACCCTCATCATTATTATGTAGGTGCGTCACAAGCACACTTAAACCCTCTTGCTTCTGAGAGAGAAGAAGGTTATAACTTATTTAACAATATTACACATCTTCCACTAGGAGGGCATCACTAATGGTACATGATACTTTAGCAGCAGCTCATGCTGTCGTAACTTTGGATGTAGCTCTACCAGACATTTTTTGGGGCTGGTTTGTTACAATGAATATGTGGGCGAAAAGTATAGGGACAGGTCTTATCTTTATGCTTTTCTTATTACTGAGAAAAAATGCAAAAGAGATGGATGGTTTAAGAACATCTACAACGATTGTTTCTTTTATTTTTATGATTGTATTCCTCCTTTTCACTTTGGCAGATTTACATCAACCATTTAGAATGTGGCATATCTTTTTCTACCCTCACTGGACTTCAGCTATTACTGTTGGTGCATGGATGGCGTCAATTTTTGTTGGTATAGAATTTATTATGATTGCGGCAATGATTAGAAAAGAGAAGTGTCTTTTAACAAAAGATACAACAGGTCTTTTTGATAAATTACTTTTTTGGAATACTCTTTTAGCAATTCCTGTAACACTCTACACTGCAGGTATTATGGCAGAATCAACAGCAAGAGAGCTATGGCAAATGCCGACAGAATCAGCACAAATGATTTTAGCAGCAACTTTAACAGGTTCAGCAGCGATTATTTTACTTGGTGGTTCAAAATTAAGTGATGAGAGTAAACAATTCTTTGGTGCTATTTTAGGTTTAAGTGCATTAATGGCATTTATTATCTATATGTCAGAGTATATCTTTGGTGCAATGAAAGCTGAAGAAACTGCAGCAATTTTAGCGTATGTAAAAGATGGTGGTGAGTATGCGTCTATGTTCTGGATTGGACAATGGGTAGCTTATATTTTACCAATGATTCTTGTTGCACTGAGTAGAGTAAGTAACTCTAACAGTATCTTAAGTCTTGCAGCTATTTTAGCAATCGCAGGTTTATGGGTAGTCAAACATGTTTGGCTTGTAATCCCACAATTATTACCGTTAAGTTAAGGAGAAAGTATAAATGTATTTAGAAAGTAGAAGAACATTTTTAAAAGGTGCTGCGTTTAGTGTTGCTGGCGTTGCTGTTGCAAAGGGTGTATTTACAACTGATGCAGTAGCAGAGTCTGTAACAAACTCAAAATTCACTGACACACCTGACACTATCTCTTTTTACCCTGATGTAAAAGAGTGGGATAGTTTTAAAGAATTAGATGGAACAGACTGGAAACGTGGTGGTATTAGCCGTCACGGTGTCAAAAGTGCTGAAAATCCAGATGGTATCCAAGTAAATGACTATACAATTGTTCCAACAGTTTGTTCAAACTGTGAAGCAGGTTGTGGTCTGACTGCATGGGTAAATAAAAATGAATTTGATAAGGGAGTGCTTACTGTACGTAAATACATGGGAAATCCACTCCACACTGGTTCCCGTGGACGTAACTGTGCAAAAGGGTATGCCGTAACTTCTCAAATGTACGATCCAGATCGTATTCCTTTCCCAATCAAACGTGCTCCAGGCTCTAAGCGTGGTGAAGGAAAATGGGTTCGTGTTACTTGGGATGAAGCAATGGCAACTATCGGTAAGAAAATGCACGATACACTTGCAAAAGGTGATGAGATTTCTAAAAAACAAATCATGTACCATGTAGGTCGTCCAAATGAAAATGGTTTTGGTCCTCGTGTACCGCAATCTCTTGGTATTGATGGGTATAACTCTCATACAAATATCTGTTCTGCAGGTGCTCGTGAGGGAACAATTCAGTGGACAAATGATGATAGAAATTCACCAGACTGGGCAAATGCTGATCTTATTTTCTTACAATCATCACATGCTGCAGATGCTGGTCACTACTTCCAACAATCAGCAGGTTTAATTGCTGATGCAAGAAAACGTGGTGCAAAAATGGTTGTTCTTGACCCTCGTATGTCAAACTCTGCTGGTATGGCAGATCTTTGGATACCAACTTGGCCAGGAACAGAAGCAGCACTTTATCTTTACCTTGTAAACAGAATTGTACATGAAAAAGATAAAGATGGTTCTGATTTAATCAAACATGAGTTTGTGAAAAACTGGGTAAACTGGGATCGTCTTATGGCGAACAAAGCATATCTTCAAAAGATGATAGGTTATGGATATATCTCTAAAATGCCAAAAGATGATAGCTATGAGTCATTTGTTGAAGTACTCAAAGAGTTATATGCACCATATACAAAAGAGTTTGTTGTAAAAGAGTGTAAACTTGAAGGTATGGAGTATAAACTTGACCAACTTTGGGAGTACTTTGTTCCAGCTGGTGCAAAAATAGCATCTTACCTCTGGCGTGCAGGACCGATTGGTCACCGTGGTGGTTGGATGAATACTCGTGCAGGTTTCTTACCATTAGTACTTCGTGGTGCAATGCGTGGAGATATTGGTGGGGTAGGTTTACACCACTGGCATGAAATTTCTGTTGCTGGTAAAGGTGACAAGGCTACTGTAGCTGGAAAACACCCAGAAAAAACTGATGCATGGAATGAGATTGCTTGGCCACCAGAGTACCCAATTTCAACATATGAAATGGGTTATATGATGCCACAAATTATGATGGATGATGCATGGCATGAAAAATGGACAAAACGTGGTCTGAAAATTCCTAAGTCTATGGCTGTATATGTACCACGTATGCACAATCCATTGTGGATTAATCCAGATGGTTTCCGTTGGATTGAAGCATTGAAAGATGAGAGTAAGTTTGAGTTGTCATTTAACTTGTCTCCAACTTGGTCTGAAACAAACTGGTACTGTGATTATGTACTTCCTGTTGGACTTGCTGGTGAAAGAAATGATCAACAATCAACGCCTTCTAAACCTGAACAACGTATTGAGTTCCGTCAAGCGGTTCTTCGTGTTGCTGCTGAAAAAGCTGGTTGGAAACCAAAAGATCCAACTCGTGCAACACTTGAAGCACATATGAAATATGGACTTGGTGAAGTTTGGGAAGAGTCAGAATTCTGGCCAAACCTTATTGTGCATCATGTTGATCCTGATGGTAAGCTTGGTATTAGAGATTATTGGGCAAGTAAAAAAGATCCATCTCGTTGTGTAACTGTACCTGAGTATTTTGATGCTGCATTAAGCCTTTTACCAAGACTCAAAGAGACAGCGACAAAAATGTACAAAGGTGAAGAGTATCCAGTATATTCTTATATCAGAGATCATGGTGCATGGACTGAGAAAACAAATGTGTATAAACCTCAAGAAGAAGAGCTTGAATTTGATGGTACTTACTATACAGCACATGGGCATAAACACCATAAAGACGAAGTTCGTAAAGATGAATTTGGTGCGCTTTGGGTAAAAGATGGTGTATTAGAGAAGTCGATTGGTATTGAAATTGAGGGTGAGCTTAAAGATGGTTTCCATACTTTAAGTAAAAAACTTGAGTTCTTCTCTGAATGGCTTGCGGATGAGTGGAAATGGCCTGAATATGCAGTTCCGGTTTATCCAAGAAATGATGCTGAAAATGATAAAATGGTACACCTTGTAACACAAGTACACCATAAACATATGAAAGCAGATAATGAATTTGCTCTCAATACGATTTATCGTTTACCGTACAATATTCATACGCGTTCTGTGAACTCTAAACACCTTATGGAGATTTCTCAAAACCATAACCCTGTTTGGATTTACACAAAAGATGCTGAAAAACTTGGTATCAAGCGTGGTGATGCGATTAAAGTACAAATTGTTGATACACTTTCAGGTATTGAGAGTGGTTATTTTGTGGCAATGGCAGTTCCTACTGAAGCAACTCGTCCAGGTGTTCTTGCATGTTCACACCATGCTGGTCGTTGGAAACTTAAAGACTCTGTAAAAATTCCAGGGTTTGAACATCAACTCGGTGTTATGGGACTTGGTGCTCCATTGTATGAAATGACAGACGATGGTAAAGTGGGTACAATGACAGCAAAACAGGGTATTGATGCGATGAAACATCGTGAAATGTGGCAATTCAAAGAGTATAACAGAGATATTGATGATATCTGGTGGGATGGACTCTCAGGTTCATGGCAAAATGCTGTAGCTCCTTGTCATCCAGATCCAATTGCGGGTAACCACGGTTGGCACCAAAAAGTTGTGATTACAAAAGCAGGCGCTGATGAAAAAATCGGTGATATTTCTGTAAACTATGAAAACAACTTTAAAGTGTATCAAGCATGGAGAGATCAATTGACTCGTCCACTTGAGCCAGGTGATAAATGGCGTCGTCCATATCACATCAAACGTCCAGTGAAACCTAGTCAAAAAGCTTATCAAGTTGAGATTAAAGACGTTTAATTTTTAAATTAAAGCCCACTTCAAGTGGTGCTTTAATATAATTCCCCAATTAGAAAACTTCCCATAAAGGTACTTTACCAAATGAACGATGATTTAAAACAAGAGCAGATGGCTCGTATCAATATATATGCACTCCTTTCAAGACTTACAATGTCTGAACTTGATGAAGGGCTATTAAAATCAATAGAAGAAGATGAAAACATACTCTCCTTTTTCCCAACTTACAAAACATGGAAGAAACGAGATAAATACACGAGAAAAGAGTTGATTGAGCAGTATCTCAATGTTGATTTTACTAACCTTTTTTTACTTCACCTTATTCCATATGAATCTTTTTATATAAGAGAAGATCAAATGATGGAAACAGGTGGTGATAACCCAGTACAAGCGATATTTAATGCATTTGAGTTTAAAGTAGAACTTGATAAAGCACGTGTTATGGCAGCCGATCATATAGGAATAGAACTTGAATTTATGTATGAACTTTGCAAGGCAGAACTCAAAGCCTTAGAAGATGGCAACACGCAAATCGCTGTACAACTTGCACAACTCCAGTATGGTTTTATGAAAGATCATATCATTGAGTGGATGCCAATGTATTTGATGAATGTAAAAAATGAGTCAGGAACAGCTTTTTATTTTGATTTGGCTGAATTTACTTTAGAGTTCATCATGAGTGACTTTCAGTATTTGAGTGATTTGAAAGAAAAAGAGTATAAATACACGGTATGAGTTTATTAACTTTAGATGTCGCAAAATGTGTACACACCTCTAATAAATTTGCTATTTGTGATAAATGTGTCGAGTCTTGTCCTGTTGATACAATCAAGATAAATGATGGTATTATCTCCTTTACACCAAGTGAGTGTGTCGGGTGTGGCGGATGTAATGCGGTATGCCCTACAGCTGCATATACACTCGATGATTTTAAACCAATCAATTATGTTTTTAACTTCTTAGAAAAAGAGTTGGATATTCTCTCTTGTAAGCAAGACTTACCTTGTATTGCCGCTTTAAGTGTCGAAGAGCTTTTAAGTATGGCACTTATCTCCCCAAAAAGTCTTAGAGCAGATATTGGTGCTTGTAAAACATGCCCAATTGCTGCAAAAAACTTGCAAATTATAGAGCAGAGAGTCGAAGAGGTGAATTTTCTTTTAGAAGCGATGGAACAAGAAAAGGCTATTGCTTTAGAAGATTTAAACTTAGAAGAGGAACATATAGAGGTTGATGCTATTACAAGGCGAGAACTCCTCTCAAAAGATGGTTTGAAAAAAGCCGCAAGTATTAAACAGCAGTTTGAAAATGAAGTTGCATCGAGTGATAGCATGCCAAAAACCCATAAAGTGACGGGTGCAGATATTGCGAAGATTAAACAAAAAAATATTCCAGATAGACGCAGTTTGTTGTTAATGGCAATGAAACGTGCGCAAGTACCTGAAAACTTTCATACCATAGATATAAAAGATATTAGTTTTATATCGCAAAAAGATTTGGATGAAGCGACATGTACAAACTGTCAAATGTGTTATAGAATCTGCCCAACAGGAGCACTCTACTCTGATGGGAAGGGTTCAGTAATAAACTTTAATCCACTCTCCTGTGTGCAGTGTCATAGCTGTCATGATGTGTGTGAACCAGATGCTTTGACATTGCGAGATACTTTTTCACTTGCAGGTTTCTTTGAACCAAAAATTGAAACCTTAGTGCATTTTAGTATTAAACGCTGTGAAGAGTGTGGGAACTTTTTTGATTATAGAGATGGTGAAATACTTTGCCGTCGATGTAAGATTGAAGAAGAAGAAGCAAGAGAGTTATGGGGGATTGAGTAATGGGTGAAAATATGCAAAACATTGATACAATGAATGCGAATGATGAGATAAAAAATGAGACAAAACTTTTTGGGCTTATAGCAGAACATGCAAGTCCAAATCGTCTGTTTGTTATGCTCAATAAGCTCATTAAGAGTCAAAAAAGTGATGCGATGATGATTCCGATGAATATTCGAGAAGATGATTTTTATTTTACTCTCTCCAATATGAAAAAATCACATGTCAATGGAGCGTATATCGCATCAGAATACCAAGAGAGTGCCGTAGAGCTTTTAGATGAAGCAGATGAATTTGTGCAAGTCTATAATAGATGCGATTTTGTCGTGCGAGAGGGTGAGCGACTCATTGGGACGTACTTAGAAAAAAATGGTGCTGTAGTAGGTGAAGCTTTAGCACAAGAGATATATACACAGTTTATACAATAAAGGAAAAATATTATGGATATGAAAGATTTAAATGAACTTCGAGGTGAGTTTGAACAGATGCAACAGCGTGCTATGGAGCAGGCATGTGTTGATGGAAGTTGTGAGATAGATCAACCAGAAGAGTATCCTGATTATCTCAAAGCGATTTATGCTGAGATAATGCCTCCACAAAAGAGTGGTGTTTACTTTTCAAGATGGGATCTCAAGCGCATGGCACAACAACTTGATGAGTCTTTTGCTATTGATGTTCGTGAGCGTATGTTTCAAAAATTTATGCAGTGGGTAGCAACACCTGAAGATTTTCGCTCAGTTATTGAGCAGTTTAGTAAGAACATGGATCTCAAGTGTGAAGTTTATAAAGAGTATGCAGAAAAATACCCTGCAACTAAAGAGATTTTCGATACGAAAATTGCTAAAGTAGAAAATGCGAAACACTACTTTGAAAAAGTCTATACAGAGTTTTTTACTGAACAATAGTAAAAAAAAGGGGAGGGCTTAAAAGTCCACTCCTAACAAATCTTCTTCTACATCATACTTACTTGAATCATCTTTTTGAAAATTCGCAAGAAATACAACAAGATTTTGAATATCTTCTTGCGAGAGGGCACTCACAAAGGTAAACATTATCTCCTGTTTTTGTGTCGTTGCTATACCATTTTTAAAGTTTTTGAGTTTTGTTTTCAAAAAATCTTGCTTTTTGTTGGCAAGTTTAGGGTAGTAGCTACTTCCCTCGGCATGTGTTCCATGGCAGTTTGCACAGCCATTGGCATAATAGAGTGTTTTGCCTTTCTCATAGGCACTCTCTGTTTGTGCTGCAAGATGCAGACTCAGTATCATAAAAAGTGTTTGCAAAAGTAGTAATCGCATTAGTGAACCTTTTGAAGTAATTTTTTCTTAATTGTATGAAAATTATGCCCTGCATTATGATAGAGTATCTCTTCTAAGAGTTGCACCTCATTTTGAAATACCTTCTCTTTATGCAGATTAATAAGGGTAAAGAGTAACTCTTTAGGACCTTGTGCTTTATAAATGGCAGTATACTCTTTTGAGTGCTCTTTTTTTCTAAAAAAAGGCATCTGCATTTTTGCTGTAAGGTAGCCACTCAAAAATATCAGAAGATAGATAAAATATTTTTTAAGACTCTCTAGCTGTATAAAGGGAGTGTCATTTGGGTACTCCTCATTATCTAGGAGCTTTGCACTCTCAATGGGTGTTACTTTGATGGCATACTGTGGAGTTGAAAGAGTGTAGTATTTGTCTTTTGTGGGGGAGTATGCTAAAAGATTCAGTGATGCTATAGTGAAATCTTTTTTTGCACTTAGGGCATAAATATACTCTCTTTTTATGCTGTATCCCTTTTGTGTATTTTTTTTGTAGAGGTCATTTGTTTCAGAAAAAATAGTCACATCTTTTATGCTATGGAGAGGGTGAAATGTTTGTGTATCATAACCTGTACCTTGGAGCGTATAGGTAATATTTGCCGATTCATACTGGTTGATTTTTGTCTGGGGGACATAGGCTTTTAAAGTAAAATCTCCAACAAATGCAACAGGATGTTTAAGTGGTTTTATGGTAATTTTGAGTGGTTTTATAGGGAGTGTTGTATCGTGGGTTTGTGTGGCAATACTATCATCATGATCATCTACAAAACTGTTTGCAACGGCTTGATCACTTGCTGTACGAACAATAAAGTCAAAATCCAGTGCAATAGTTTTTGCATGCAGTCCAAAAAGAAGGTAGGTGAATTTTGCACTTGCATGGTGCTTTTTTTTATCATCAACAGATTTGTTGAGCAGAATTATTTTATAATCACTACTTTTTTTTGGCTCGAGGGTAAACATCATATTGTCTGTATAATCTTTTTGTTGCGTTTCAAAGGTGATAGTAATTGCCTCTTTTATAGAGGCAGTTGTTTTGTTTGCAGAGAGTGTATAACTTGCTAACTCCTGTGCCTGCATATAACTTAAAAACAGGAAAAATAGAAGAATACTTCTACCAAGGCTCTTTTTCATCTGTGTATCCTTTGTTGATTTTTTCATAGGCTTTATAGGTGAACTTGTAAGTCCCTTTTCGCTTTTGAGATGTTTTGAATTTTTTTATTTTTTGTTTGGACTTTTTGCTACTTGTGGCACCGCTGCCACTTTTAGCAGAATTTCCTGAAGCATTTTTACTTTTACTTGCACCCTGCTTTTTTTTCTTTTGTGCATTTTTTTGTGCTGCGTTTTGTTGATTGTTACTTTGGTTTTGTGGGAGCATTTTGCTCACATCTTTTTGCATTTTGAGATGTAGTTTTCTTAAAAGATTCAGATTATATAAGGCATCTTTATCCTCTTTGAGTGCAAGCGAATCAATGTAGTACTCTTGTGCTTTTTCATACTTTTTGATTTTTACTGCTGCGTTTGCAAGATTGTAAAAGATTTTTGCTTTAAGGTTTTTGTCCTGCGTTTTAATCTGCGAGTAGTAGAGAATGGCTTTTTTATAGGCTCCCATTTTGTAGTAGGCATTGGCAATGTTGTAGTAACTCTTTGGTGTTTTAGCGATGTGTGCAAACGCAGTAGCTGCTTCTTTATATGCTTTTGTTTTGTAGGCTTGCTGCGCTTGAGAGAGCATATAAAAATCAAAAATACCTGCTTTTGAAGGCAAGGGCGTGAGTAAAAAAATCGGAATAAAGATAAAAAATTTGTGAGCAAATTTTGTCACAGCAAGAAAGAAAAAGAGCAGGGCAAACAGTAGCGGAATAAAAAAGAGTTCTTTGTATGTTTTGACTTGGATACTTGCTTTTTTTGTTTGCTGCGTTTGTAAATCATGGGAGAGTTGTGTAATGTCTTCTAGTGATTTGAGTTGATAGTATTTTCCATGGGTGGCATTGACTAAATCAACAAGCATAGGGTTGATTTTTGAGATGACGATAGTATCTTTTGCATTTTTTATGTACTTGCCATCTTTTTTGAGTGCAGCACCGCGTTTTGTTGCTGTGGCAACGATGTAAGGAATAATAGTGTTCTTTTTTGCTATTTTGGCGAGTGTTGCAACATTATGTTCATCCCCACCATCACTAAAGATAATGAGATTTTTTTGTCGCATTGGCAGTTTTGCAATTGTTTTAAAAAGATTTTTCAGGTTTGTGCTTTTTGTGAGTATATATTTTGGGTTGAGGGCATCTAATGCCATCAAACTTATTGCATAATCTGTTGTCGGCGGAGAGATAAGCAGTGTGGAGGAGGTAAATGCAAAGAGGGTAAATCTATCTTTGGGGTGTTCTTGTATCAGTTTTTTGATGGCTTGTTTTGCAAGTGTATAACGGCTTGGTTTGATGTCATCTGCTTGCATGGAGTATGAGGCATCTATGGCGATGATATAGTCGTGAGAGTTGAAATTTTCTTTGACATAGGCATTTTCATAAGCGGGTCTTGCGATGCTTAAGAACATAAAGAGCAGACTCAGGTAGAGAAGTTTTGTTTGCTTGTTTGGCAATGGATTTTTTTTATACATATAGTAAATAGGAAAAAGTCCAAACAAAACCCAGGCATTAAGCAGTGTCATTTAGCCTCTCCTTTTTGCAAGAAGATACAAAAGCAGTAAAATAGCAAAAGCTAAAGGATAAGAAAAAAGCATCTGTTTGTTTAAGTAGTTTTGTGAGCGTATGCTGCTTGGCTCAAGGGAGTTTAACTCTTTGTAAACAGCTGCTAAACTACTTGCGTTTTGTGCATTAAAAGCAGTTGCTTGTGTATCTTTTGCAATGCGTTGTAAAAGTTTTGCATCGTAATCACGTTTTTTTCCGAGTCCAATCGTGTAAATTTTCACATGGAGTTTTTTTGCAAGTGCTATGGCATCTTTAATCTTTGTTGTCCCACTGTTTTGATAGCCATCAGTGATTAAAATAATGACTCTGTTTTTTGCCTTGGATTTTTCAAGCATCTCAAGTGAGCGAGCAAGCCCATCTCCTATGGCAGTAGAACTCCCTGCCATACCAACTTCTAAAAAATCAAGCATATATTTTAAAGAGTGCATATCATACGTAATGGGTACGGGGCTAAACGCATAGGATCCAAAAACGACAACCCCGACATTATCATCAAATCTTTGTCTGACAAACTGTTTCATGAGTGAACGCAAGATGTCAAATTTTGCCTTTTGCATTGCTTCGGCTGCATAACCACTCTCATCCATAGAACCACTTGTATCAAGTGCAAAGACTAAGTCTCTGCCTTTTCTTTGTTGGGAACTTTTGGAGTCATAAGAGATGGGTGAAGCAAGGGCTGTGACGAGGAGTGCTAAAATGATGGAGGAGAGTAGTTTTTCTTTATTGAAAAATTCTGTTTTTTTTACAAAGAGCTGAAGGTGCGGAAAGAGCATTGTTTTGACACTAAGCGGACATTTGTAAATGCAGATAATGAGTAATAACAGCAAAAAAGCAAAGGGATACTCAAACTCAAAGTGTTGCATTTTATTTCATTCCTGCCCACAGCATCCTCATCCAAAGTCCTAGGGTGCTGGTGTAGCCCACTTCACTAAAAACCAAGTTGTGATGTTTATCATAAATAAAGGTGCTTGGAAAAGCTTGCACATGAAAGTGAGAAGAGAGTTGATTGTGCGGGTCATTGACAACAGCAAATGTGTAGCCTTTTGTTGCTAAATATTTTTGCACAGTCGCATCATCTTTTGAATCAACAGCAATAGTAAGTACTTCAAAATAGTGTGATAAAAACTCTATGTTCGAGGCTTCAAGTTTGCATGTCGGACACCAAGTCGCCCAAAAATGAATCAGCAGGGGTTTGTTATGTGAGAGAATATAGGGCTTGCCTGTAATGAGTTGGACATCTGTGAGTGTGAGGGGAGCATCGTTTAAACTTTGGCTTTTGTATAAACTGAGGATATTAGAAAAGATGGTCATTATAAGGAGGAAAAAGATTATCTCTTTTATATAGTGTTTGATTTTTTGTTTCATAAGCTTATTGTAACATTTTAGCAATAATAGTGGGTTTAGCTCAGAAAAAAATGTTAAATTATTCATAATTAAAATAATCATGCTACAATGAAATCAAAATTATTAGTGCATATAGGTTGCTAGGTTATGAAAACAAGTGAATATACTATCTTAATTGTCGATGATGTGCAGAATAATGTGCTTATTATTAATAAAATACTTTTAAGTGCTGGGTACACTCTTGTAACTGCTGAAAATGGAAGAACAGCGTTAGAAATTGTAAGAGAAAAAAAGATAGATTTAATTCTCTTGGATATTGAGATGCCAGATTTGAGTGGTATTGAAGTTTGTCGGTTTTTAAAAATAGACCCAAAAACAGCAGATATTCCTGTTATTTTTTTAACAGCAAGTGATGATAGAGCAATGCTCTCTCGTGCGTATAAGGTGGGAGCGGCTGATTATATTCGAAAACCTTTTTTTAAAGATGAACTTTTAGCCAGAGTCAATAACAGCTTGCTTTTACGTGATCATGAAATAAATCTTGAAAATAAAATCATAGAAAAAACAAAAGATATTTCAGATACTCAGGTAGAACTGATGCATACCCTTGGTGGTATTGCAGAGGGGCACTCACCAGAGACTTTCAAGCATGTCAAACGTGTCACAGAATTTACCTACCTCTTAGGCACACTTGCAGGTTTAGACAAAAAAGAGGCATTAGTTTTACGTGATGCTGCCTCTTTGCATGATGTGGGTAAATTAGGCATACGTGATTCTATTTTACATAAGCAGGGCAAACTTACAAATGCCGAGTATAAGATTATGAAAAAGCATGTGGATCATGGTGTGAAGATGCTAGAAAAGTCCAATTTGCCACTTTTTAAAATAGCGAAAATTGTTGCAGGTGAGCATCATGAAAAGTATGATGGAACAGGCTATCCTTTAGGCTTAAAAGGGGAACAAATACACATTTATGGACGGATTGTCGCCATAGCAGATGTTTTTGATGCCTTATCTTTTAAGCGTGCCTATAAAGATAGTTGGACAACAAATGATGTTCTCAGTTACATGAAAGAGATGAGTGGAACTCATTTTGATCCGAAATTAATAAAGATATTTTTTGATAATATTGATGAGTTTTTAAAGATTTATGATATTCATAACCATAAAATAGAACTCGATAAAAAGTTTAACCAGAAAAAAAGAAATAAAATTATGAATTGGTTGTTGCAGGAGCTCAGAGGATAGAGTAAATTACTCTATCTCTGCATCGATAACGTCTTCGTCATCTTTCTTTTTCTTTGCATCTGCTTCAGCAGCTGCAGGGTCTTGCTCTTTTTTGTACATTTCTTCCGCCATTTTGTGTGCAGCTTCAGTCAATGCTTTGACTTTCTCTTCGATTTGCTCTTTCGAAGCATTTTCATCTTTGAGTGTGTCTTTTAAATCAGAAATCGCTGTTTCTATTTTCGCTTTTTCACCAGCTTCTAGTTTGTCACCCATCTCTGTCATTGATTTTTCAGTTTGTACAATGAGTGCATCTGCTTGGTTGCGTAAATCTACAAGTGCTTTTCTCTCTTCATCTGCTGCTTTGTTCTCTTCAGCATCTTGCACCATTTTGTTGATTTCTTCTTCGCTTAATCCTGAAGAACCACTAATAGTAATTTTTTGCTCTTTTCCTGTTCCCTTGTCTTGTGCAGATACTGTTAAAATACCATTTGCATCAATGTCAAAAGTAACTTCAATTTGTGGTACACCACGCGGTGCCGCAGGAATGTCGCTCAGTTCAAAAAGACCAAGTGATTTGTTGTCTTTTGCAAACTCACGTTCTCCTTGAACAACTGAGATAGATACCGCTGGTTGGTTGTCTTCTGCAGTTGAGAATACTTGCGATTTTTTTACAGGAATTGTAGTACCTTTTTCGATGATTTTTGTTGCAACACCACCCAAAGTTTCAATTCCAAGGCTTAGTGGAGTGACATCAAGTAAAAGAACATCTTTCACATCACCACGTAAAACACCCCCTTGAATAGCAGCACCCGCAGCAACAACTTCATCAGGGTTTACACCTTTATTTAAGTCTTTACCACCAAAGTATTTTGAAACTGCTTCTTGTGCTGCTGGAACACGAGTAGAACCACCAACCATGATAATTTCTTTAATATCGCTATTATCTAAATCTGCTTCATCCATCGCTGTTTTGATATGACTCATAGTCTCATCAATAAGACCGCTAATCATTCCTTCAAATTTTGCACGAGTTAATTTCACGACTAAGTGTTGTGGTCCTGCTTCTGTCATTGTAATAAACGGTAAGTTAATCTCTGTTTCAGTTGCAGAACTTAACTCTTTTTTCGCATTTTCAGCCGCATCTTTTAGACGTTGGAGTGCCATTTTGTCATTTTTAAGCTCAATACCGTGAGAGTTTTTGAATTCATCGTTTAAGAAATCAACGATTTTATTGTCAAAGTCATCACCACCTAAGAAGGCATTTCCATCTGTTGAAAGTACTTCAAAAGTACCATCTGAAATTTCAAGTGTTGTAACATCAAATGTTCCACCACCAAGGTCATATACAAGTACATTCTCTTCAGATTTAGACTCTAAACCATACGCAAGTGCAGAAGCTGTTGGCTCATTGATAATTCTTAAAACATTTAATCCTGCAATAGTACCTGCATCTTTTGTCGCTTTACGTTGTGCATCATTAAAGTAAGCTGGAACTGTAATAACAGCATCTGTTACAGTACCACCAATGTAAGCTTCTGCATCTTCTTTGAGTTTTGAAAGAATTTTTGCAGAAATTTCTTGTGGTGTGTACACTTTACCAGCAACATCAACACATGCAGCACCATCTTTATCTACGATATTGTATGTTACTTTATCGTGTGCCGCTTTTGCATTTTCTTCATTCATCATAAGACCCATAATTCTTTTGATAGAAGAAATTGTTTTCTCTGGGTTTGTAATCGCTTGACGTTTTGCAGGGTCACCTACTAAAACATCACCTTTATCTGTAAACGCAACAACAGAAGGAGTCGTATTTTTCCCCTCTGCATTTGGGATGATTTTCGCTTCACCACCTTCATATACTGCTACACAAGAGTTTGTTGTTCCTAAATCTATACCAATAACTTTACTCATTTTTCTTCCTTTAATCTAAGTTTTTTGTTTCTTTATTTGTGAATATTTTAAAACAGTCGAAGTATAGACTCTTTTAAAAATAAGTTTTGCTACCTAAGTAGCATAAAGCGAAATTAATTCGCTACAATTACCATTGCTTCACGCAGTGGACGGTTTTTGTATTTGTACCCTGTTTGAAAGGTTTGTACAATTTGACCTGATTCTACCTCTTCACTATCAACAGCTTGCACCGCATTGTGAATGTTTGGATCAAATGGTTCATCATGTGCCACCATTGTTACACCGTGCTTATCAAGTTGTGTTAAGAATTGCTTATGTGTAAGCTCAATTCCCTCTTTGAGTTTGTCAAAAAGTTCTGTTTTATCTGCATCTGCGTTTGCTGATTTCATTGCACCATCGAGTGCATCTAAAACAGGAATCATATCTTTGGCAAATTTCTCATTTGCATACTCAACCGCTGTGTATTTCTCACGCTCAAGTCTTTTTTTGATGTTATCAAAATCAGCATGAACACGAGCATATTTATCTTTGAGTTCAGCAAGTTCAGCCTGCAAAAGATCAAATTCGTTTTCAACTGCTTCGGCTTCCGCTTCTGCTTCATCTGCTACGACTTCTTCTTTTTGTGTTGTTTCTTCCTCTTGTGGAAGGGTTTCATCATTTATTTTTTCTTCTGTAGACATGGTTGTAAATGACTCCTTTTTTGAAAAGATAGCAGTATTATACATATTGAGTGTAAACATGTCAAGTCTCACTTTAGTTAAATTTTATAAATTAACTTGAGTCTAGTTGTATAAAGTATGTAAATTAAGTCATATGATGATAGAATTTCTACTCTTAGAGAGGGGAACAAGAATTGAAAATAGTTGATATTATGGTACTAGGTGGCGGTGCAAGTGGTTTAATGTTTATAAACCATATTTCTAAGAAAAAAAGTATAGCCCTTGTGGAAACAAATGAACGGCTTGCAAAAAAAGTAAAAATTTCTGGTGGCGGGAAGTGTAATATTACAAACACTCAGGTGAGTGCAGAGAATTTTGATGGAGAGCATGCTCTTGTTTGTGAGGCACTGCATACATTTTCAAAAGAGAAACTTTTAGAATTTTTACAGCGAAACAGAGTTCCCCTAGAACTGAGGAAAAATCGTTACTATTTTTGTGAGCATAGTTCCGATGAGATTATAGATGTTTTGAAAAAAGGGCTCAAAGGTGTTGATGTGTTTTTGCATCATACCATCAAAAGAGTACAAAAAGAGGAAGATTTTTTTAGAGTGCAAACAGATAAGGGCAGTCTGTATGCAAAAAAAGTGGTGGTGGCAACGGGTGGCAAAAGTTTTCAAAGCATAGGCGCAAGTGACATTGGTTTACAAATAGCAAAAAGTTTTGACATTACAGTAAAAGAATTCGCACCGGCACTTGTTGGTTTGACCCTGCAAAAAGAGCAGTTTTGGATGCGAGAATTGAGTGGCTTGAGTACCTATGTGCATATAAAGGTAGGGGAGAAGGTTATACAAGAGGAGATGCTTTTTGCACATAGGGGTATTAGTGGTCCTGCTGTATTGTCGGCTTCTTTATACTGGAAAAAAGGTTTGATACATATAGATTTTTTACCAACACAAAATATACTTCTTCTTGTAAAGAAACAGAAAAAATTGGTGAGTTCAGTGATGCCTGTACCAAAACGACTTGCCAAGGCACTTTTAAAGGCAATTGATGTAGTAGATAAAGAGTGCCAAAAATTAACATCAGCAGAGAAAGAGAAGTTACAACTCCTGCATAATTACGGTTTTGCACCTGCTGGCAATTTTGGTTTTACAAAAGCTGAGGTGAGTCGTGGCGGTGTTGTAGCAGAGGAACTCAACATGAAAACACTGGAATCAAAAAAAGTCAAAGGGCTCTATTTTATAGGAGAAGTTGTAGATGTCACAGGGGAGCTTGGGGGTTATAATTTTCAATGGGCATTTTCAAGTGCCACACTTTGTGCTAAAAGTATGCAATAATTTGTTATAATGACAGAAAAAAAGAGAAGAGCATGCAAAAAGTCGAACCAATGACAATTTTTGGGTATGAAAAATTACAAGCAGAAGTCAAAGAACTCAAAGAAGTCAAACGCCCGCAGGTCGTCAAAGATATAGAAGAAGCACTTGAACATGGTGATTTAAAAGAAAACGCAGAGTACCATGCAGCCAAAGAGATGCAAAAAATAATCGATAATCGTTTAGCAGAGTTAGCGGAAATTCTTGGAAATTCTCAAATCGTAGATCCAAGTGAACTCGCACACTCAAAGGTGAGCTTTGGTTCTACTGTGGTGATGACAAACCTTGACACAGATGAAGAAGTAACATATACCATTGTCGGTGGATGTGAGTCAAATCCTGATATGGGGCTTATCTCTTTTGCTTCTCCTTTAGCGAAGCAACTCCTTGGACATGAAGAGGGTGATGAAGTCAAATTTCGTTTGCCTGGGGGTGAAAAAGAGTTTGAAATAGATGAAGTCAAATACCAAGAAATCGTGTTTGAGTCCCACTAAAATGATAAAAGTTGGTGTAG
This sequence comes from Sulfurimonas sp., assembly GCA_015487265.1. Lineage (GTDB taxonomy): Bacteria > Campylobacterota > Campylobacteria > Campylobacterales > Sulfurimonadaceae > Sulfurimonas. The sequence continues at coordinate 30,931 of WFQD01000454.1, forward strand.
TCGGGGCAACAGGGTACACAGGCTTGGAGCTTGTGAAAATTCTTGTGAATCATCCACAATTTGATTTGACTTATATTGCAAATTCTGAGGGTAATACAACCATAAACAAACTCCATCCCGCTTTAAATGGCATTTGTGAAGCAAAAGTCTATAAGGCCGATACACAAAAAATTGCGCAAGAGTGTGATCTTGTTTTTCTTGCAGTGCCACATAAAACGGCTATGGCATATGTAAAACCACTGATGGAACTTGGGGTGAAGGTTGTGGATCTCTCTGCTGATTATAGACTCACACAAGAAGTCTATGAAGCATTTTATGTACCCCATACAGATACAAAAAACTTAGAACATGTTGTCTATGGCTTGCCAGAGATGTTTAGAGAAGAATTGAAATCTGCAAGATTAGTTGCCAACCCTGGATGTTTTCCTACCTCTGCAATTTTAGGAATTTTACCCTTTTTAGAAAAACGCAAGGCGGGGACACCTGTCATTATAGATGCAAAAACGGGTGTGAGTGGTGCCGGAAAAAAACTGAGTGAAACAACACACTTTGTCAATGTAAATGACAATCTTTTTGCCTACAATCCTCTTTTACATCGTCATGCTCCTGAAATCGCACAAAAACTAGGTCTTGCGTTTGATGAGGTCAATTTTGTGCCTCATTTAGTCCCCCTAACTCGTGGTATGATTAGTTCAATTTATTTGCAAGTAGCAGATGATTTTGATGCCTTGGCACTGTTAAAAACATTTTATAAAAATGAAAAAAATATTCGTGTGAGTGAAATTCCTGTCGATATGAAAAATGTTGCAGGCACAAATTTTTGTGATATTTATGTCAAACGCAAGGGGAATCTTCTTTTTATTTCAAGTGCTATTGATAATCTGATGCGAGGTGCCTCAAGCCAAGCCGTTGTAAATGCAAACATTATGATGGGCTTAGAGGAAAATACAGGCATAACAAATATCGCATATGTCCCCTAAGCTAGAGATTGTAAAAGGTGCATTGATCCTCTCTGATGCACACTTTTCACCAACAAGACCAGAACTTTTCCCTCTTATTGAATCTATTTATAAAGAAGAACTCCAAGTACCACAACTTATTTTAATGGGTGATATTTTTGATGCCCTCTTTGGTGCTATCCCGCATACATATGCAAAAAATCAAAAAATGATAGAGATGCTTCAAAGTATCTCACAAAAAACAGCTGTGATTTACCTAGAAGGCAATCATGATTTTAATCTCACAAGACTCTTTGCACATATGCAGATTTTTCCTATAGCCAAACAACCAGTAATGTGTAGTTATGAGAATAAAACAATTTTTTTGGCACATGGTGATTTCGCAGGGCCGCTTGGGTATCGACTTTACACTGCGTTTATTCGAAGTCCTTTTGTTTTACCTGTGCTTAAAATGATTGATGTTCTCTCAAAGCATGCAATTTTAAGGTATGTGTATGCACATTTAGCAAAAAAAGAGGATTGTAATGAGTTTCACAGTTTCAAAGCATTTATAAGTAAACACATAGAAAATTCTTATGAATGTGATTATTTTATAGAGGGACATTATCATCAAAATAAGCAAATCAAATTTCAAAAATTTACTTATATAAATTTAGGTGCTTTTGCTTGCAATCAAAGATATTTTACTGTAAAATCCTTGGATGATACAGAGTTATTAGAAGAGAAGAGTTTCTCTAAAGGGTGATAAAAATGGATGATAACACATTAAAAGTTGGTTCCAATGAGATGGAACTTGTAGACTTTCGTATATTCAAACAGGAAGAAGATGGTGTGTATGAAGGTATTTATGGCATTAATGTTTCAAAGGTTCGCGAAATTATTCGTGTTCCAAATTTAACAGAACTTCCTGGGACTCCTGAGTTTATTGAGGGTATTTTTGATCTGCGTGAAGTGGTCATACCCGTTGTCAATTTAGCAAAATGGATGGGAATAAGTCCTCCTGAAGATATAGCCAATAATTCACGAGTAATTATTACAGAATTTAACAATGTGCTCATTGGTTTTGTGGTGCATGAGGCAAAACGCATTCGCCGTATTAGTTGGAGTGATATAGAGTCGGCTTCTTTTATGAGTGGCTCTGATGGTCTTGATGCGAGTAAGATTACTGGTGTTACAAAGATAGAGGGTGATAATGTTCTTTTAATTCTCGATTTAGAGAGTGTTGTGCAAGATTTGGGCCTTTACTCGCCTGATGTGGATGCAACTCCTGAAGATATGGAGAGCTTTTCCGGTTTAGCGCTTGTTTTGGATGATAGTTCGACTGCGAGAAAAATTGTCAAAGAAGCATTGCAAAAAATGGGCTTTAAAGTCGTAGAAGCAAGCGATGGAAAAGATGGTTTAGCTAAACTTGATGAGCTCTATTCTACCTATGGGGATGGCATTGCCAACCAGCTCAAAATTATTATATCAGATGTTGAGATGCCACAGATGGATGGTTTCCATTTTGCAGCCAATGTCAAAGAAGATGGACGATTTAACAATATTCCTATTGTTTTTAACTCATCAATCAGTGATCATTTTAGTGAAAATAGAGGCAAAGAAGCAGGCGGAGAAGCTTACTTAGTGAAGTTTGAAGCAAGCTCATTTTATAATGAAGTGTCACGTGTTGTGCGTGCACACATAAAGTAGGAGTGAACATATGGATGAATTTCAAGAAATACTGCAAGATTTTTTAGTTGAATCTTTTGAACTTGTTGAAAAACTAGATGAGGATTTGGTTGAGTTAGAATCAAATCCTGAAGATTTGGAACTTTTAAATGGAATTTTCCGTGTTGCCCATACGATTAAGGGTGCGTCTTCATTTTTAAATTTCGATATTTTGACACATTTAACACATCATATGGAAGATGTTTTAAATAAAGCGCGCCATGGCGAGTTAGTACTTACTCCTGATATTATGGATGTTGTTTTAGAATCAATTGATTTAATGAAAGAACTTTTAAATATTATTCGTGATACGAGCAGTGATGCCGGTGTTGATGTTGCAGCATGTGTTGCACGACTTGATAAGGTGAGTGGAGGGACAGGTGAAGTAGAGACTCCAGTAGTAGAAGCACCTGCTCCTCAAGCCCCAGAGCCAGAAATTGCACAAGCAGAAGAGCCAGCGCAAGAAGAGCCTGATTATGACAACATGGACCCCGATGAGATAGAAGCGGAGATTGAGCGACTTTTACAACAACGCCAAGAAGAAGATAAGGCAAAACGAGCAGCAAAAGTTGCAGCAGGGGAGAGTGTTCCAGAAGTGCCAGTTGTTGCTGATGAAGCGCCAACTCCTGAGCCGACACCTGAACCA
>WFQD01000455.1 GCA_015487265.1 Sulfurimonas sp.
GCATTTTGTAAACTCGCTGCATCTTTACTTGCATCTGCATTTTGGTAGTCAAATCCATAGCGCCCTGCTCCACAAAGTGAAACATAGTTCCATTCATTCATCACACGGTAGATTTTATCTTCTGGATTATTCACACTTGTATGTTTCACATCATAAGAAATCTGACATCCCGCAGAACAGTGTCCACAAGTTGCTGGCACTTGACTTAATTCCCATGCATTTGACTGGTACATAAACTCAGTATCCACAAGGGCACCCACAGGACAAACAGAAGCACATTCCCCACATGAAGTACAATCTAAATCATCTGTACCATTAGTTAAACCAATCACAGACTTGTTGAGTTTGTTCCACATTGCATAGGCATCTTTTGGCATTGTCTCTTTAAAGCCTGCATCAAGTGCATCCGCACCACGAGCAATTGTTTTTAAAGAGTTATCTCCAATCATATCTTTACAAGTCGTCACACAACGCTCACAGACAATACAGAGACCCGGATCGTAGTGTAAATGTCCCCAATCATGAGAACTTCGATCAACATCTTTCACACTGTAACTTTGTGAATCAACACCCATTTCTAAAGTATAGTTTTGGAGCTCACACTCACCTGATTGGTCACACACACCACACTGAAGCGGATGATTAACATCATACACTTCCATAATAGCACGACGCTCTTTTTCTATAGTTGGTGTCGATGTTATAATACTCATCCCATCTTTTGCCTTGGCATTACAAGCATACACCTGCTTTCCATCAGCTTCTACCAAACATATACGACAAGCAAGTGTTGGACTACATCTTGTCAAATAACAAATTGCTGGAATGTAAATATCGTTTGCACGGGCTGCATTTAAAATATACTCACCCTCTTGTACCGCAATATCTTTTCCATCAATGTTTATATTGATTTTACTCATTATATTACTCTCACTATTTTGGATTTTTCAAACTTATATCTCTCTATCGCAAACTTCCTATCAAAGTTAGGATTTAAAGCTATAGTCCCTTTTAACACACTGTCAATTTGAAATACTCTTTGAAGTTTCTCACCAGCAAAATGCAGTTCGACACGATCACCATCCGCTATTTTTGCAGCCTGTGCAAACTGCGAAGACCCTCTTAAAGTCCTATCATTCTCCAAATGCTCAGAGAGATTTGTATAGGCATTGAACTGTAGAACTGGATTTGAATGGTAAATCACTGTTCCATTAAATTCGCGCAACTCTGCAATCTCAGAAAGTGTTCCATCCATTGGAGTTGAAACTTCATCTAAAATATACCCTCGAGTATCTTCACCATATGCATTCAAAAAGTTTTCTAAGTTATCAAAAGGAATGGCTTGAAAACCACTCGCTTGTTGTAACTCTTGTGTATAATCAATGGTGTTTTCTTTAACTAAACCGCAGGCATTTGCAATATCATTCAAACAATATCCATCAAATGCTACAGCAACATTCATTGGTAAAACACGATTATCTATGCTCACCACTGTACCCTCTTGTTGATTTAAAGACGGCACCGATAAATCTGCCCCTTCTAAAGATGAAATTATAAACTCTCCTGTGGCATTATAGCCAACAACATTGCTTATATTTTCATCTTTATCTAAATCACACAGAAGTGAAACACCTAAAGTATTCACTTCAGTTGGAACAATCAGCAAGGAAAAATCTGTGTATTTTTCTATGGTCGCTGCAAGTTTTGCAATATTTGCAGCTTGCTCATGTGCAAACATATCACTTCCAACAACAAGAACGCGATTTTGTGTTCGCTTGAGTGCTTTTGTTATACTGAGAATTTCATCATCCCCAACATTACTTTCCGCTTCAAGGTAGCCTAAATCAAGATTATCTAAAAAGCTTCGTGTTTGTTCATCTACAGATACATCTTTTAAAAGTGCCTGTGCAAGCAGTGCCATCACACCCTCTTCTGAGCCTGCTTCATACTTCACAAATTGTGTGATAGTATTTTGCATCAAAGCATCTTCTAATGGATGCGCATAAATAATTTTTGCCCCATTATGACGACTTGCTGTCGTTAAGGCATAACGTACACCCGGATTATCTGTCGCAATTCTACTTCCAATAACAATCACACCATCAGCTTGCTTAATTGCATCAAGTGAAGCACTGTGATGGAGTTTTCCACTCACAGAACTATACGCTTGCATAAATGCAGCAAATTGTCGTGCATCTTCATTAAAAAGCTTTAAATTAAACTCTTCTTTAAAACGTTGTAAAATATGTGCTTCTTCATTCGTAATCATAGAAGAAAAACGGATAGCACTTGCATTTTTTACAGCACTCACTGCCTTTGTAAATGCATTACTATCTTTTGAGCCTTCATTTGCAAAGTCAAAGCCATAACGACCGGCACCACACAAAGAGCTAAATTCAAAATTATTTTTCACTCTTTGGATCGTGCTACTTGTATTGATACCATGGTGTCTTGTCTCATACTCTAAACCACACCCTGCACTACAATGTGCACAGGTTGAAGGTACACGAGAGAGTTCCCAAGCATTTGCTGAGTATTTAAAATCAGCCCCTACTAAAGCACCCACTGGACACACAGCCGTACACTCTCCACAGAAAGTACAATCAAGTATATCACTGCCCTTTGGAACAATCACAGAGGAGTAACCACCAAACTGTACATCTATGGCATCATCCCCAATCACTTCATTACATACATGGGTACATTTTTCACACATGATACATAAAGCAGGATCATAATCAATCACACCCCAATGCTCAACTGGGCGATGCTGTTCACGAGTTGAAAAGTTTTGCTGACTCACACCAAACTCTAAAGTTTTATTTTGCAGGTCACACTCACCTGACTTATCACAAACACCACACTCAAGCGGATGGTTTACATCGTAAAGTTTCATAATGTTTGTGCGTTCTAACTCAAGTGCCGGTGTATTTGTTGTAATGTTTATGCCATCTGTTGGAGGGGTATTACAGCTTAAAACAAAACCATCTACTCCCTCCGCTTCGACAACACACATACGGCATGATGCACACGGTGTTGTTTTAGAAATATAGCACATTGTTGGAATGTAGATGTCATTTTTACGAGCAACTTGTAAAATGGTTTCACCTCGTAAAGCTGCAACATTTTTGCCATCAATTGTAAAATTAATTAATTTTTCCATCAATGCCTCCTATGCCTGAACCATAGCAATATAATAACAACGCATACAACGATCAGCTTCAGAGAGGGCTTGTTCTTGTGTAAAACCTAAGTTTACCTCTGCATTGTTTGTTTTTCTATAGTCCGTATCTAAAATAGCACTCTGTTGTCGAGGCACACCTGGAAGCCAACCTGTCACTTTCTCTTTTTTATCATAGACTTTAAGTTTTGCCAAGTGATCTTCCATAATCTCTTCATCTGTTAAAGAAATCTCACCCGTTTGGACATAACGGCTCATGACAGAAGCACCGCGTTTTGCTTGCCCTACTGCGTTTACAATTGTCATTGGACCATATTCACAATCTCCTGAAGCAAAAATACCCTTGCGAGATGTCATATAATCTTTCCCATTTGTCTTAATGGTTGCCCAAGAAGTTTTCTCTATTTCCCACTCTTCTGGAAGTAAATCTAAATCTGCACTCTGTGAAACTGCAGGAATTAAGTAATCAAACTCAATAGTCTCACTCGCTCCCTCAATCTTCACAAGTTGTGCACGCCCGCCATTTGGATCAGGTACAAGTTCAAATTTATCAATAACAAGGGCTTTAAGCACATTGTCTTCATCGATAATTTCATCTACAGCAGAGTGAAACATAAACTCAACACCCTCTTCTACCGCTTCATGGTACTCTTCATAGGTTGTATTGCGAATAATCGTCTTTTCATCACGACGATAGAGCATAACAACTCTTTTAGCCCCCGCACGAATCGAACATCTTACAACATCCATAGAAGTAAAACCACCACCAACACAAGCTACCGTTTTTCCTGTCAAATCGACATAATCACTAGGTAACATCTGTTTTTCTTGTACTGACTTAGGTGTTTTTATACCAAATTTCTCATAGAGATTGACCCAATCAAGAAAATCAATAGCACCCCAATACCCTTGTATTTCAGGACGTTCATTTTTACAACGCACCGCTTTTGAAATACGTGTTCCTGAAGCAACCATTGTCGCATCATACTCTTTTTCAAAACGGCGCATATCATCTTGAGTCACTCTATGATTGGTAATAAAATTTACACCCATATCGCGAACACACTCAATATCTTGCAGATATTTTTCCCAAGGCATACGATACTCTGGAACACCGACTGTTACTTCACCCCCTAAAACAGGAAGTTCTTCATAAACATCTACATCAATCCCATCAGCAGCTAAATAATACGCTGTCGTAAGACCTGCAGGTCCAGCACCCACAACGGCTACTTTTTTACCCACACTTGGTTTTTTCTCCATAGGATGAAAGAAATCATAATTATGGTCTGTCTCCCAATCTGCTCCAAGGCGCTTGAGTGCCATAATGGAAATCGGTTCATCAAGGTTTGTACGACGGCAAGCATCTTCACATGGATGTGGACAAACACGGCCACATGTATGTGCAAGTGGCATTGTTTGACGTGTTGCTTCAAGAGAATCATCAAAACGCAGGTCTCTTACACCCTCAATATATCCAGGAATATCAACATGTGAAGGACAAGCATCCGTACATGGTGCTGTAATTTTTGCAATATAGCCAATCTTTTCTTCATAATGTTTTGAAGGCTTTTGTTCGTTAATACACTCTAAAAATGTATCTTCAAAATGAGTCATCAAGTCAAGTATAGGATTTGGAACAGTTTTTCCAATCTCACACTTAGAAGTCACTTGCATACTCTTACCAATCTCTTTTAAGTGATCCAAATCAGCTAAAGCACCTTCACCACGAGCAATCTTGTCGAGTTGGTCATATAAAATACGACCACCCCAACGTCCAGGAGCACAACGTCCGCATGCTTCTGAATACTCTTGGTACTGTGCTGCATATTCCATAGCTAAACGGATTACATCTACATCTTCATCAAACAGTGCCACACCATCCCAACCTATAAAGGCGCGAGAATCTCTATGGTCATCATATTGTGCTGGTAGATTATATGCTGATTCTTCCCACTCTGCTTCTGGTTTGCCAATATTATTTATAGACTCCCCATTCCAAGTAGAAAAATAGACTTTGCTCAAAATAAATTCCTAATCTTTTTTCGCCACGACAGTCCAATCGACTTCGTTAAACTTTAAAGAGTTGAGCAGTTCATAACCTGCCTCTTTTACTATATCAGCACTTCTTTGCACTGGTGAAAAATCACCAATTTCAAATAAAAAGATTGCAACTTCACCGGCTTTATGCTCGTCTAAAATCTCTTTCATACGAGGTTCAAATTCTGTTTTCAAATGTCTCAAATCATATCTTTTCATTAGCGGTCAACCTCCCCAAAAACTATGTTTGTTGTTCCAATAATCGAAACAACATCAGGAATATAATGCCCAGGTAAAAGGTCAGTTAAAATTCCCGTGTGCCAAAATGATGGAGCACGAAGTTTGAGTCTGTAAGGGTATGGTCCACCTTGAGAATTGATGAAGAAACCGAGTTCACCTTTTGGTGATTCAGTTGCTACATAGACTTCTCCAACTGGTGGTCGCATTCCTTGTGTAACAAGTACAAAGTGTTGCATCAAAGAGTAGTTCTGTGTCATGATGTCAAGTTTTGGTGCTGAAATATATTTTGGAGCATGTGCCATCAATGCTGTTTCGTTATTTTCAACAGTTTTTTCATACATTTCAATCACTTGATACAGAATTTTTGCAGACTCTCGCATCTCTTCCATATAAATTCTATAACGTGCAAAGTTATCACCCTTATCTGAGTAAGGGACATTAAACTCTACTTCATCATATAACTCATACGGCTCTTCTTTACGAATATCCCAAGCCACACCAGAAGCACGAAGCATTGGACCTGTACATCCCCATGAGAGTGCCATTTCAGTTGATATTTCACCAACCTCTTCCATTCTCATTCTCCAAATACGGTTAGAATCAAGTAAATCTTCATAATCTTTAATGTTTTCAGGGAGTTTATTTAAAAATGCTCTGAGTTGATGTAAGAAATCATCTTGAATATCTAAAGGAACACCACCAATACGAATAGCAGCATGCGTTAAACGCGCACCACAATACCCCTCAATAATATCCATAAGATACTCTCTTTCACGGAAAGCAAAAAGGAAAACTGTCATTGCACCAATATCAAGTGCTGTCGTTGCTAACCAAAAGAGGTGAGACATTAAACGGTTAATCTCTAAAAGCAGCATACGAATTACTTTTGCACGGCGCGGTACTTCAAGACCAATCAACTTCTCAACTGCAAGTGCGAACCCATAGTTGTTTGAAGAAGAGGCAATATAATCCATACGGTCCGTTGTTGGCATGAACTCATTATAAATCATATTTTCAGCCATCTTCTCCATACCACGGTGAAGGTACCCTACATCAGGGTGTGCTTTGACGATTTGTTCTTGTTGAAGATGTAACATCAAACGCAACTGCCCGTGAGCCGATGGGTGTTGTGGTCCAAAGTTGAGGACTAACTCATTATCTTCTCTCTCAAAAGTAATGTTTTCAAAAAATGGTGTTAATCTATTTTTTACTTGTGCCATATTTTACCACCCTATCTTTGTGGGTCATCAATAATTTTTGACGACTTTTTATCTAATTTTGTTATCATAAACACACCACCTTCTTCTTGGTAGTTTTGCTCAGTTTTAGGCATATCATCTGTAATTTCAGTCCCTTTTGGTACTTCATACCCAAGACGAGCAAAACGCTCAGAGTCGTATCGATCAACTCTTGCAGTATCACGGATTTCTGGTCCAATCGCTTCTCTAGCTTCTTTTCCATAAATCTTATCAACTTCATACCATGCAGCAAACTCATCACCCTCAAGTGGGTAAGTTTTAAGAAGTGGATGTCCTTGCCAATCATACGGCATCAAAATTCTTTTCATAAATGGATGGTTATTCGCTTCTATTCCAAACATATCAAACATTTCGCGCTCTGACCAATCTGCACTACGGAAAAGTTTTTCAACACTATCAACAGCTTGTCCATTTTCAATAAAATATTTGATACGAATACGCTTGCGTTTTGTCATAGAGAGCATTTGATAAAAGATTTCAAAAGTGTTATCTTTTGCCAACCAATCAATCGCAGACATTTCTGTGAGTTGTGTATAAGAGAGTTCATCTCGCATCAACTCTAGTACACCATAAATATCACTTGCATTGATATAGACAACCATTTGTCCAACTTGAATAAAAGCCTCTTTAATCTCAAACTTAGCAGCAATTGCTGCTAAATCTGCTGCAAAAACTTCATCTGTTGCTACGGCTTCTTTTGGTACCTGTGGTGCTACATAAAATCTATCGTTATAGTAGGACTTTGCTTGTACATTATCTTTAGGAGTATAGGCTCTCATATTACATCAACCTTTTTGGTTTTTGTGCATTTCCAGCTTTGTTTGCACGAATTTTTTGCTGGAGTAACATTACACCATACTGTAATGTTTCAGGACGCGGTGCACACCCTGGAAGGTATAAATCAACAGGAATAATTCTATCACACCCCTGTACTGTCGCATATGTGTTAAACATACCCCCAGTATTTGCACATGAACCCATTGAAATTACCCAGCGAGGCTCTGTCATTTGGTCATATAAACGTTTAATAAACTCCGCATGTTTTTTTGTTAAAGTTCCAGCGACTATCATCACATCTGCTTGACGTGGAGAAGCACGGAAGATTGTCCCGTAACGGTCAAAGTCAAATCGTGATGCCCCGGAAGCCATCATCTCGATTCCACAACAGGCAAGACCATAAGTCAATGCCCAAAGTGAATTAGAACGTCCCCAGTTTACAATCTTATCGATTGAAGTAAGTGCAACGGGAAGTCCACCATCTTGTGTATAATTTACTTTATGTTGTGCCATTCTAAGGCTCCTTTTTTCCAAGCATATGCAAAACCAATTGCCAATAATAAAATGAACATTAACATCTCAGCGAAACCAAACCAGCCTAATGCTTTAAAATCTACTGCCCATGGGAACATAAACACGATTTCAACATCAAAGAGTAAAAATAACAATGCAAATAAGTAAAACTGTGGTGATACTCTATTTGGTTGTTTTGTGATTTCTGGTCCACACTCATAGACTGATAGTTTTATTTTCTCACTATCTTTGCGTGCCAATGCACGACTCGCTAAACGAGCAATAATCGTAGTTGCAGTAAATGCACCAAATGTTACAACAAAAAGTACAAATACCCCAAAATACGGATTTGAAGTCACTATATGCTCCATAAAACCTACCTTTAAATTCAAGCTATATTATAATTAACATAACTCATTTTAATATTTGTCTTCTAGTGACATAGCACTAGAAAAAACAGTTACTGCACTATAGCAAAAAGAGTATTAATTTTAAGTATATTTTGGAGATTTTTCTATTTTTATGTCACCAATCGCAACACAGAATTTTTTAAGATTTTTCGGCTAGTTATTTAAAAAACCCATGGATTTTTCACTATCAAAGTTTGCATCTTTCTCTCGAGCAATTTCATCTTTAAAATCTTTGAGTGTAAAAAGAGGTTCCTCTTTGACTGCCACTTTGTATGCTGTATTTTTAATAATCAGATTAATTTGCCCACCTGTTAAAGCATAAGTTGCGAGTTCAGAAGCATCAAACCCCGTTTCATAAGGGGCATCTTTTGGTAACATGAGTTTCCAAAGTTTTTCTCGCTGTGCTTTGTTTGGTTTTTTAAACTCTATTTTGTAGTTAAAACGCCGTGAAAATGCTTTGTCTATGTTTTCAAGTAGATTCGTCGTTGCAATGAGCATCCCCCGAAAATTTTCAATCTGCTCTAAGAATATATTTTGCATTTGGTTATGCATCTGATCAGAGCCTGTAATATTTCCACTACTTCTGGCTCCCAAAAACTGGTCGGCTTCATTGAGTAACAAAATAGGTTCTGTTTTTGTTTTTTCGCTGAGTTCATAAAAGGTGTCAAAAATTTTGCGTACATTTTTTTCACTCTCACCCACATACATAGAGAGTATTTTAGAACAATCAAACGCAAGGACTTGGCGTTTGAGAGACTTTGCTAGAGAGTAGGCAGTCATCGTTTTTCCCGTTCCCGCATCCCCATAAAAAATAATCCGTGCATCGATGCCATTTTTTTTATCTTTTACACCCCATTTCACTAAACG
>WFQD01000456.1 GCA_015487265.1 Sulfurimonas sp.
TTCATATACAATTTATTTTACAAACATCCCTGCCGAATATTTAGAAATTGTAAAACTTCATACCTTGCTGATAGCTTTAACTACTATCAATCGTGCAATTGACTTTCCTGCAAAAATCACACATCTTTTTAATTTCTGCAATTCATTGAATATCAAACTTCCCCATATGACTTTAAAACATTTTAAAAATTTTGAATTATACTTATCAAATTTGAAAAAAGAAAATGGAGATTGTTACCATCCAGATACTATTTTTAAAATATGGAGTGCGGCACAATTTTTTTATTCTTCAATACAATGGTATCCGGCACATCCATATATTAAAGAATTAAAACACCGAAAGACACCAATACGCAGACATATAAACACTGATAAAGAAGCAATCCCAAATGAATATTTATATCAATTAGACAAAGCATTTAAAGATCAAAATATAGCTATTCATTTCAGGACTGCATATTGGTTTCTAAGATTATTTCCACTTCGTGTCAATGAAATTTTAAATCTTGAAATAAATTGCTATAAATGCATTAATGAAGATTTTGTTTTATTAACATTCCCAGATATCAAGACAAATGGAGGATATGCCACCCCTGCTTATAGAAGCGAACTCCTATATTTGCGAGAGCGATATCAATTTGAACTTTTTTCTTTGATACAAGAACAACAAAGCCAAGCATTAAAGTTACAAAAATATGAAATTGAAAAAAATCTTTTATTTTCTTACAACAGTTATGGCAATCAGCCAAGAATACTAACTCGAAGTTATTTTGGAGTTCTTTTTAGAAAACTTCAAAAAAAACTTTTTGTACAAGGCTCTTCTTTTACAGTACATCAACTAAGGACAACAGGTGCCACACTGCGTGCAGAACATGGGTTTACTTCATTACAATTAAAAGAACTATTGAACATTAATTTAAATACGGTAGCTTCATATTCTAAAATGAACAATAAAAGTTTGATAAAACTTCAAAATAAAATACTCGAACAAGAAAATAAACCTAGAGCCTTTTTCAAAGGAAGAATAATTAATAGTAAAAACAGTCATATAGAAGATCAAATCATTTTAAATCCTCTTGCCCATAAATTACCAGACATGGGTTATTGCTCATATGAAAATAAATGTGGCAATCATTTTGAATGTCTTGAGTGTGAATATCTTATTCCCGATATAGATTTGCTTGAATATTATCGGGAAATAGGGTTAAAACAAATAGAAAAATCTGAATTTTGGGCAAAAAAAGGGAATGATATCTACAGAAGAGATAATTTACATCGAGCTACATTATTTACAAAGCTTTACGAAAAGGCATTAATTGCCAAAGGAGAAATACAAGATGTTGAGCAATAAAAGAGGAAACCCCGAAACATTAAAAGCTTATAATCAGCAGAGAAAAGACAATACACTGAATGCTATTAAAAAAGCTGTTGAAGAATTGGAATCACTTGGGTATCAACCAACTATTAAAATGATTATGAACATTACACATTTATCAAGGGGGACCTTTCAGCTTGATCATGTAAAAGAACTGATGCAAGAATTAAAAATTGGAAAATATGCAAAATTACATATATCCAAAAATGAGCATATTAACATCGATGAATATCTAAAATTAAATAAACAGCTTATTTCAAAAGATAAACAAATTAGCAAACAAAAATTGAAAATTAAACAACTTTCTAAAATGAATAATGAACTCAATGAAGAAAACTCAATACTTAGAATGAAAATTTATGAGTTAATGCTTGAAAAAGATTTATTAGCACCATCTAAAAGCAATAATTAATTGTTATTCAAAAATAATCAATTACATAATGAAAAAAATAAAAGCTTTTATGAGACCGTTTTACAATTCCGTATCTGTAACTTTTTAGTAGCTGCGATGTGGTATATTATCTTTTAAGAACTTCTCTTATAGTTTTCATACTTTTACCGGCAAAGACAAATTAACTTGTGCATGACTTTAAAAATATATCGTTTTGGTGTCTTAGTGTGCTTGAGAACCTAGTACCTATGTGAAATAGAGTTAGTAGAAAGCTAGTAAAACTGAGGTTATGGGATCGTTAAAAGACTGTGTCAATCGGATAAAATAAGATATTGCTGAAATCATTGGATGCCATTTTAGTATTTACACAGTTTGTAAAAATATATCAGTCACTATAATGAGCGACAACCTTCTCAACTTTACCTTCATCATTAAAAAACATCACCTCCATAGCACGAGTATCAAAAACAGATTTATAGTACAATGCAATCGATGTGACACCAAGAGTAATATCGAGTAGTTCAAAATGTAGATCAGGTACTTTTTCGAGTGCATCCTCCCAATATTTTTTTATCACTTTTTTACCATAAAGTGTTCCTTCATTATTACCTAAAAGTCTCTGTATCATTGGAGTAGTGATGGAAAAATCATCACTGTAGTGTTCAAGGATTCTATCTATATCATGAGAGTTCCAAGACTCTATCCATTCCTTTGCGAACTGCTGTGGATTTGGTAACATAGTTTATCTTCCGTAGTAGCTTATGAGAGAGCTTTTTGCAATCGTGTGTGCATTTATCAAGTATCCTAAAAGAGCTGGGTTTGCATCTTTTGGAGCCGGTAACTTCGCAACATCTAAAGCATAAACAGTAATAATATATCGATGCGGTTTGTCCCCTTTGGGCGGACACGCTCCTCCGAAGCCTTTTGTTTTGTAATCAGTTATCCCTTCAAGTGCACCGGAGGGTAATAACTGAGCAGCACTTGCATTACTTTTAAGAGAATAGATGTTTTTTGGGATATCGTATACTATCCAATGCCACCACCCACTTCCTGTAGGTGCATCGGGATCATACATTGTGATTGCAAAGCTTTTTGTCTCTGTAGGCTCACCACTCCACTCTAGTTCAGGAGAGATATTTTTACCACTACACCCAAAACCTTTAAAAACCTGATCGATATTCAACTGCCCTTGCAAGTCATCACTTTTGAGAGTAAAATTTCTTTCATAGTCCAAAGAAAGATTTTGTGCGGCTGCAAATGATACTAACAGCATCATAATCATAAGAATTTTGTTCAATGTCAACTCCTTGTGTCATAATATACAAAAGTATATTAC
>WFQD01000457.1 GCA_015487265.1 Sulfurimonas sp.
TACACAGATGATATACGATTATAAGCGTATAACCTGAAGGCAATCAGGTTGTTTGGTTACGCTATACGTATAAATTAAGTGTTATCAATCTAATAAGTTTAAAACAATTAATCTATAATGTTTTTGATCAGACAGATTATAGTTGATTGCAGATTATATAAATATAAAACGATTATATACTCAATATAATTTTTAAGCTCATTACTCTTGGTAACACTATTTAGCTATAAAGGACAATGTATTGGCTAATGAAGTTACAAGATATATAAAAAATGAAGTTGAAAGAGAACTTTGGGCAAGAAGTGCTGGCAGATGTCAGTTTGATGGTTGTAATAAAATTTTATTCAAATCTTCAATTACACAAGAAAGAGTGAATATCGCACAAAAAGCTCATATATACTCTTTTTCAGAAGAGGGCCCTAGAGGATGGGGTCCATTAGTTTTTAATAAAAATGCGTTAAATGAAATAGATAATTTAATGTTAATGTGTCATGAATGTCATGTGAAAATTGATAGAAATGAATCTAAATATCCTGCAAAATTGCTTCAAAATTGGAAGCAAAAACACGAACAAAGAATTAATGTCGTAACAGGTATTGAAACAAGTAAACAATCGCATGTAGTGTTTTATGGTGCTAATATAAGTGATCAAAAATCACTAATACAAAAAAATGAAGCAATTGCTGCGATGTTTCCAGATAAATACCCTGTAAATGAAAATCCTATACTCTTATCTATGCAATCTGAATTGAAAGATAATGATAAAGATTTTTGGAATATTGAACTAAAACATTTAGAAGCAATATTTACGAAATATATTGAGCCTAAAATTGAAGAAAAAGATCCTAGAGATTTTTCAATATTTGCTATGGCTCCAATACCTTTATTAATAAAACTTGGTAGTTTATTTACAGATAAAATATCAGTAGATACATATCAACCAATTAGAGAACCAAAAACTTGGCGATGGCAAGAAGAGCCTGAAGATTTTGAGTTTATTGTAACAAATGATGGAGAGTATGAAAAAGAGCCTGTTCTTATCTTCTCATTAAGTGGAAAAATCTCAAGAGATAGGATTTATGAAGTTGCAGGTAAAGATGTAAATATATGGGAAATTACAGTTCCAGAGAGCTTTTTACATAATGATTTTATGAGGTCAAAGGCACAATTGTCATTATTTCGTAAAGAGATTAGAAAACTCATGGTTCAAATAAATGAGAAGCATTCAAAAAAACCGTTAAAAATTTTTCCTGCAATGCCAATATCGTGTGCAATTGAATTAGGAAGAGTACGAATGCCAAAATCAGATATGCAGTGGATCATCTACGATCAGAATAACAAAGCTAATAAATTTATTGAAGCTATAACTATTGGAGAAGCCAAATGACAAAACAACAAGAAACACTTATTTTAGAAAACATTGTAGAGCTATTAGAGCTACCTGATACTGCTTATAAAAAAGCAAAAGAGAGATATGAAGATCTAGGTGAATGGTTTGGAAGGGAAGAATCCATATTTAAAGATAATGATGTACATGTATTTCCACAAGGTTCATTTAGGTTAGGAACAGCAATAAGACCACTAAACATGAATGAAGAGTATGATTTGGACTTGGCATGTAATATCAGAGATGGTATTTTAAAAAGTACACACAGTCAAAAAGATTTAAAAGAGCTTGTTGGTAAAGAACTTGAATCTTACAGAAATGCTAGAGGAATCAAATCAAAAAAAGATGAGAAGAGAAGATGTTGGAGACTTGAATATCAAGACTCACTTAGCTTTCATATGGATGTTGTTCCTTGTATCCCTCTTGATGAATCAATTTCAAATTTGATTTATGAGGATATTATTTATGGTAACTATGTTTCTGATGAAAATCTCTCAAGAAAAATTTCGAGTAAGTCTGTGTCAATAACAGATATAGACAAGGATAATTATTCAAAAATAGACAGTGATTGGCATATTAGTAATCCAGAAGGTTATGCATTGTGGTTTGAGGCAATGATGCAAAAAAATCAAGCTACACGATTGTTGATGGAGAAGGCTCAAGTTGATAAACTGCCGTCCTTTAATCAAAAAACAATTTTGCAAAGAGCTGTACAGTTATTAAAAAGACATCGAGATAATATGTTTCAAGATAACGATGACTCAAAACCAATTTCAGTTATTATCACAACACTTGCAGGACGAGCATACAATGGGGAAGATGATTTATCGGATGCCTTAAAAAATATTCTTGACAATATGGATAAATATATAAAACCAAGTGGTAAAAGAGTACCAAATCCAACGCATCCAAAAGAAGATTTTGCAGATAAATGGGATGACAAATCATATGCTCATTTAAAACTGGAAGAGAATTTTTATCTTTGGTTAAAGTCTGCTAGAAGAGATTTTGCCTCAATTACTGGAAGTGATGATGGTGGTTTTGATTCAGATTTAATATCTGAGAAGATGAGCTTATCATTAAACTCTATAGAGAAAATAGGAACAGTGTTAGGTATAGCTGCTAGTTCAGGATTTTCAAGTAATTATCATATTAAAAAAGAAGATACTGCCAGTCCATGGAGAAAATCTTAAGTGAGCTTAATGAGTAAAATTAAACTGGAAGATTTTTTAGATAAACATAGATCTATGTCTATTAAGCCGTCAAAAAATGGTGGCTTGATAGTTGAAGGAAAATTATATTTTACTGCTAAAACTGATGGATATAGAGAGGTTAAGGACTTTTATAAAATACGAATAAAAGTTTCAAATAACTTTCCGTCCGCTATCCCAGAAGTTGAAGAAATAGGAAATAAAGTTCCTCGTAAGGAAGAATATCATATTAATCCAGATAACACTTTATGCTTGGGTGCATCGCTAAGATTATTGCAGTTATTGAGTAGAGATCCAACCCTTGAAGGCTTTGTAGAGTATTGTTTAATTCCATATTTATATGGAATTTCATTAAAAAAACAAGATGGTGAAGAGTTGGTTTTTGGTGAGTTGGCACATGGTGAAAAAGGCATCATAGATGAATATGAAAAAATCTTTGGTATTACGGGTAAGGATTCTGTAAAGCAGATAATAAAAATGCTTTCTATGAAAAAAAGAGTAGCAAATAAACAGCTATGCCCTTGTGGATGTAAAAATAGACTTGGAAAATGTAGCAAAAAGTTGAATATCAAAATTAATCAATTTAGACATTTTGCTGCAAGATCTTGGTACAAAAAATATGAACAAGAAACTTTTAAGGAGGCATAGAATTGTCTCCTTTTCTCCAAAAATCGTTCAATTATGAATATAAGTGAAAGAGACATAAAAGGAGATGTTCAATGACAAGTAAAGTAAGTGTATTAGATTTATACAGATCAGAGATCGAGGAATTTGTAAAAACTGGTGCAAGTTTAAGAAGTATTTGGAAAATACTAAGTTCAAAAATGCCAAATGATGTTCAGATAAGCTATGTAGGTTTTTATAGGTACTGTAAGAGAAAAGGGCTAAAATAGCCCTTTAAAGATTTAGTAGGTAATCTTATTTAAAAAGTCAAGATTACTTTTTAATAGGTCAATAGACTTAGTAATATCATCAAGAATGATTTTGCACTCATTTTCCGTCAAGCTTTCAGCAAGTGAAATCAATTTATTTTTATCCCATTTTGTAAACGCATGACCAATATTCTGAAGACCAAGTAAATCAAAGTTCTCAATTTTAGATATTAGAAACTCTTTATATTGCTCATTTTTTATTTCTAAACTATCTTGTTCAATATATTTTAATACTCTGTATAAAAAGAGGATTAATCTTTCTGTTTTTGGGAAGATGATACTAATCATTTGACCAATAAAATTTTCACTTTCTGGAAACATTTTAGCAATGATTTTTTCTTTTGTAAATTGCTTTAAGCAGTTTTCAATCTCTTGCTCATTTTCTGCTATAGATAGTGCTTCAGTAAAGTAAGGGGATACTTGTAGTTGCTCATTTAATACTTTATACATTAAACCATCACCAAAAAATAGCCAATCTAAGTTAATATGAAAGTTTTCAGCAATATCTTTTAATACTGGAAAAGGAACCGCTTCGACTTTGCCTTGCTCATAAGTTTGTAATGTTCTAAGAGATATATTCACTTTACTTGCAAAATCTTTTTGAGATAATTTGTGAGCTTCTCTTATTATTTTAATTCTTTCTCCAATCATAACTAATCCTCTTGAATGATATAAGACGAAAAATATTATACATAAATAAGTATAAATATACATTAAAATGTGTTTTGATTTATTTAAAATAAGCATGATTATGATTTTAACAACATCTTATTAAGTGAAATTTTATATTTACTAATGTAATATTTTGTTACAAGAAACATTATCATGTTTATGGAGGAGATTATGATTGCAAAAGAACTTTATCCTTTGCTTTTTGCAAAGAAGTGGCCAGATCCAATTACTTTTGTAGAAGATGTGGCGTTAAAAATTGAAAACCCTTTCTGGGGTAGTGGCGGTGCTGCACGAGAGTATGCAAAAGAGATTTTAAAAATTGACAACCAATGGCAATGGTTAGCATGCAGAGTAGATGATTTTGCATCTCTAGTAGAAAACAATATGCGATTAAAGTTAAATAAATGGCTTTTTAGAGCTTTACTTGGATGCGGAGGATTAGCTACAAGAATTTGTTCTACAGAAGAAGCTACTAAGTGGCTTATGGATAGGTATATTTCAGAGCTTAAAAACCTTTTTGATGTGAGATATAAAAATTATATTGATCTGAATAATGTGGTAGTAAAAAGATATTACGAGGAGATGATAAGGGAGGAAGAAGATGGATTTGAATATCAATAAAATAAAAAAAGATTTGGCTTCTATAAAAGCATTAAAAAAAGAGATGGATGATTTGAGAGTATTATTGCTTGATGAATATATTACTCAGGATGCAGAAAATGTAATTAGAAGTGAAATAACTAAACTAGAAAGTGAACTTTCTAAACATAAAGTACAGCAACTAGGGGAAATTGATCAAGATTTTTTGAACTCAATCAACATTACAAGGGTAGAGGCAATTGATCTTGAAGATAAAACCTTGGTCTATCTATACGAAAATTTGATTGTTAAGGCAGAAATAACACTAA
>WFQD01000458.1 GCA_015487265.1 Sulfurimonas sp.
CCTTAAAGTTATCTATATCACTTAATATGAAAGAATTCTACCATAAAATTATAAAAAATAGAAAAATATTTAGAAAAATAATAATTTTATATTAAACTGTATTGCTATTGTTGATACATTTAGAAACATATTTGCAAATATTTTTAAAATTATCATTTTTTTTATTGAATATTTTCATTTTTATATATAATTATCTTTGCAATACAAAAAAAGGAGTTATGATGAAAAGTAAAAAGTATTGGTTTGGTTTAGCTTTCTTAGCTGCTCTTGGTTTAGGCTTTACTGGATGTGGTACGAGTTCTGGAGGAGGTTCGGATGGTGGCTCTGGCGGTGGTTCTAATAAAACTTCACTTTCTTGGAACGATACCAAAACTCAATTTACGATTCGAACGGAAGCAAACAACTTGACCGATTATATACATGTAAGACAATCTATTGTTGATGCGAGTGGAACTGCCATCTTTTATCAAGGGGCTAATTATACCGGCGTGATTGAAACTGTTTGTAATAGAAGTGCTATTTCTGGTTCGTACATTGAGTATAGCTGTAATATTCATGAGGAAACAAGTTCCCCGGCCGGTGATATAGCTGATGAAAAACGTACTCTTGTGCTATACAATAATGATACATATACTGTTTATATGGACGAATATAGTCTATATGATACAAAAACAACCAAAATAGACACAATTGCTCAACCGTAGTTGTAATTATTAATAAAATTAAATCGAGGTGATAAATAATGGTAAAAAAAATATTAGTTAGTTCAGTTGTGGCGGCAACAGTTTTTTCAAGCAGTTTGTTTGCCGGAGATTTTAAAGGTATTTCTGTTGGTGTTCAATCCAGCGGGTTTGAGTCCAGTGGATTGAGTGTTAAATACGATATTAACGATAAGATAACTGCACAGGCAATACTCGGCGCAATCGGAACAGTTACAAATTATAGCGGTAGAATTTTATACAATTTCAAAAAAGACAAATATTTTACTTATTATGGCTATGGTTCAGTAGGATCATGGAGCTGGAGTAATAGTTTTTACAGTGAAACTGTAATTGGTTATGGAGCTGGAGCTGGATTGGATTATAATATTCAAAATGCAGACAAAGATTTGCCACCAATTTTTTTAAGTGCTGAAGCTGGCTTCTCAATGGTTGACTTTAGTCATTACTCTTATGGTGGATTGGGTATTGGTATTGGTATCCATTACAAATTTTAGGGTATAAATTTTTTTGTACCCCACCTTTTTCTATCTATTTTTTCAATTTTAAAAGTGAGTGCCTTTATGGAAGACGAGAGTTTACTAAAAACATATGCAAATGGAATGTTTATGCTGGCATTTTTGGATGAGTGGGATAAAATCGAACGAATCGGCATAATTGCTAAAATCTACAATACTATAAAAAAGAAGCACGACGTTTTTCACAAGCAAATCATGCAGGTTGAAAAAGGTAAGAAAAAGAAATATAGTCATAAATGTTCCATTTTTATTCTTGCAAGCAATTTTGCTATAAAAGCGTGGGAGGATTGCATATTGGAAACCAAAGACGCTAAAATATCTGCAAATATTACACTTCATAATCTTCACAGGCTTGACAAAGAGAATTTTGAAAGAATTTATGGGCTTACATCTGAAGATTTCAAAAAACTCCAAAAAGGTCTCGAATGTGGTGTAACATTATCTAGCTGCAAGGTTGCAAGAATTTTACTCGACCACTTGGAACAATTGATTGCAGATGGGTATACAAATGGTAAAAATATTTATGAAAAATTATAAAAGGAACTGTTTATGGCAAAGAAGGAGACAATCTCAATAAGAGTTACCGAACAAGAAAAAGCAGAAATTAGAAAAAAATCAGAAGAAAATGGGTTCCACTCACTGAGTGAATACATGCTTTTTGTGGCAAAAAATGCCGAAATTGTTGTTACTTTAGAGAAAAAAATTTAGAGAGGTAAAAGGAAAGCTGGCTAAAAAAGTTTTTCTACATCAATATTGGATAAACTTCCATTTATTCACTAAATATGCTACAATTTCAAAATTTAATTTTTAAAGACTTTAAGGGGTACTTATGCCAAGATTTTATGGCGATAACATAGACACTGTTATAAATGATGGGCAAACAATTGATGATGTTATGAAAGTTACAAACAGTTCTGCATGCTCTTCAAAGGCTGATTTTGGATTTGAGTCTTTATCGGATGATGAAAAAAAAGAGATTTCTGAAATAATTAATATATTAACGGAAGTAGATAGTAATATTAATGAGCAGTAAAGTAGTCGTTTCGAGAGAGAAACTAAAAAATTATCTCACAGCATTTTATCAAACAAATAAAATTCTCAATAAACTTTTAAAGTACGAGGGAATATCAGTAGAAATTGACAAGGATGTTGTGACAACAATCTTAAGGGAGTATCAAAGACATCTGTCATGTTTACACACTACCATGAAAATTAGTGGTGGTGGGAAAGTAGATTCTCATAAAATAGCTGCTCTTTTTACAATGCTCATTGTGAAACACTCAAATGTTGTTAAGGCTTCGTCAAGAATAAATTGCAATACTTCTTTTCAAATAATTCCACATATTTACTTTGCTTATGTGTACTCTCTAGTAATCATGGAAGCTATGTATAATATCAATCGAAGTGGTGATGATAGGATTATTTTTGATACCAATACAAGCTATTTAAAAGAGTTTGTAAAACTTATTTATGCAAACAGAGATATTATTACTATACCAGTAATGGCTCCTGAATGCGGGAAACATTTCAGTGGAATCTTTTTACTGTCTCATCTTTATTATTTTATTGAAGAGGTCGCCGATAAAAAACCTGATATTGATTAACTTTGCTCGTGATAATACACCCATGTTAAAGAACCCATAAACATATTGTGAATTGCCGATTTCTTATTCATATCTTTGATTGGTCTTGATTGTTTCTTAAAGTGTTGTAAAAGACTTAAAAAAGGCTCCTCTGTCATTGCCGTTGAAGCAAATTC
>WFQD01000459.1 GCA_015487265.1 Sulfurimonas sp.
ATGCAAAACGATTATTTTGTAGGTGGGAAGATGGCATTGGTGGGCATTGATAAGGCGATGAAAAATACGATGAAGCTTATTGAAGATGCCCAAGAAAAAGGGTATGAAGTGTTTTTTATCCAGCATATCTCCACACGCGAAGGGGCCACTTTTTTCTTGCCAAATAGTGATGGTGTGAAGTTGCACACACGATTTGATGTAAGTGTCGGTACGGTGATTCAAAAACACTATCCTAATAGCTTTCGAGAAACTTCTTTGGAAGCCAAACTTAAAGAAAAAGGGATAAAAGATCTTATCATTTGTGGAGCGATGAGCCATAAGTGTGTTGATACGACAGTAAGAGCTGCGTTTGATTTAGGTTATAATATTGAACTTGTAAGTGATGCTTGTGCCACAAAAGATTTAGTGTTTCAAAATGAGACGATAAAAGCGAAAGATGTACATAGTGCTTTTATGACATCATTAAACGGACTTTTTTGTAAAGTAAAATTTACCCGAGAGATTATTGAATGAAAAATAATTTATCAATTACGGATATGCTCTATGAAATAGAACTCGGTGATATATTTTTATCAAAATCAACGCAACTTCCTCATCAACCGATGATTTACAGATGAAGGATTGAATCCTAAAAGAAATTGAGCCGAGATAAGCGGCTAATGTGTAAAACTTTAAAGGAAAAATATATATTATGAAGTTTATCATACCCTTATACCTTGCTAAAAACAATATCTTAAAAAAGATCGACGATTTCTCATATGCGAAATATGTATCGCATACGCCTCAAACGAAAAACGAAGTGGAGATTACAAGCAATATCCTCATCTATGTTACAAAAGGGTATAAGATTCTCCATACCGTTTTTGAGAATTATCACATCAAGGCAGGGAGTGTTCTGTTCTTAAAAAGCGGGACCTATGTCATGAGTGAAGTGTTAGATGAGCGTTACGAAGCGTTTTTGTTTTTTTATTCCGATGCGATGCTCATAGATTTTATAGACAAATACGATGTCGCAATAAACGAGCAACCAAAAAGCAAACAGGATGAAGTTTGTATTTTAAAGCATACCGATACCTTTAGCAATGTGATACTGTCATTTATCCCTTATTTTGAGGAGAGTGAGGTAAATAGCGATATACTCAAGATAAAATTTGAAGAGCTTTTTTTGAAAATCCTCACATCTAAAGACAGCCGTGTATTTAAATATTATTTGTCACAGATATATAATAGTGATGCCGAGTTTAAAAAAGAGGTGGAAAGATGCTATGCTGATTTTACTACCGTAAAAGAGATGGCTAATTATTTTAAGATGAATGAGAACGCTTTTAGAGCGAAGTTTCAAAAACTTTTCGCACAGACTCCGAAGCGATGGATAGATAGCAAAAAACTTACAAGAGCAAAACTTCTTCTTGAAAAAAGGGACAAAACGGTCACGGAGGTGGCACGCGAAGTCGGTTATGCGGATCTTGCATGGTTTTCCCAAAGATTTAAACAAGAGTTTGGAATCTCTCCAAAAGAGTGCAAAAACAACAATTTTTAAATTTTTTCCCATAGTCATATATTATCGGATTGTAGTATACTCGAAATATATTTTGACGCAAGGAGTTTAAAATGAAAAAGATCATTATCGGTATTCTATTTTTGGTATCACTATCGGCGGCACAAGATAGCGGTAGTAACTTTACACTCAAAAGCAATGACTTGCGGGGGCAATTAAGCATAAATCAGGTCTTTAACGGTTTTGGATGTAAGGGGAAAAACATTTCTCCGGAGTTAGCTTGGAGTGGCGAACCAAAGGAAACGAAAAGTTTTGCAATCACGATGTATGATCCAGATGCACCGACCGGGAGCGGATGGTGGCACTGGATCGTATATGATATCCCAAAAAATATCCACTCTCTTAAAAGTAATGCAAGCGCTTTGCATCTCTTACCTTCAGGCACGCATGAGGGGATAACTGACTACAAAACTAGAGGATTTGGTGGAGCGTGTCCGCCAAAAGGGAATAATCCACATCAATATATTATTACGGTTTATGCTTTAGATGTTGCAAAATTACCGGGTTCAAAAGATGCGAATCCAGCTTTATTAGGATACTTGATCAATGCACATACCATTGCAAAAAGCTCTCTTATAAGCTATTACGGGAGATAAGTTATGCTACCAAATTCACGGCAGTTTGCACACGAATGGATAGAGTCTTGGAATTCTCATGATCTAGAGAGAATCCTTGAACACTACAGTGATGATTTTACAATCACTACACCGATGATACAAAGACTTCTAGGCAATAATGAGGGTACACTTTATGGTAAAAAAGCGATAAAAAAATATTGGGGAGATGCTTTACAAAAAGTACCTGACCTGCATTTTGAGTTACTTGATATTACTCTTGGTGTTGAATCGATAGCACTGTACTACAAATCTGTTTTTGATACTCGTGCTATAGAAGTGATGTTTTTTAATGATGAAGGTAAAATAGAAAGAGTTATTGCTCATTATAGTGATAAATATTGAATTATAAACGATATGGAGAAATTACTTAAACTTACCGGAAGTTAGTTATGTAAGAATAATTTTGAAATTTTTAATAAAGTCCTAATAACTTTTTATTTGCAAGTTTTAATGAAGAATATAATTGAAAAAAACTATAGAAAAATTAATCTACATCATTGTACAATGTCTTAAAAATGAGGCGTTATAGATGAGAACATTTTATTATGTCCACACGGGACACAGAATAGGACTCGATAGATTTCGTAGAGCAGCAGCAATATTACATACTTTACAAGATGAAGACATAACACTCTTGACAAGTGATTACAGAATCGCACA
>WFQD01000460.1 GCA_015487265.1 Sulfurimonas sp.
AATCTAAACAACGGCTGGATAAAGATATTCAAAAATCCACCATAGCTACAAACTCTATAAATCATCTCAAAAG
The DNA here is from genome assembly GCA_015487265.1 of Sulfurimonas sp. GTDB lineage: Bacteria > Campylobacterota > Campylobacteria > Campylobacterales > Sulfurimonadaceae > Sulfurimonas. The sequence continues at coordinate 74 of WFQD01000460.1, forward strand.
GAAGAAGAAAAATGTTGGGAATTAATCAGATAAAAGTCCGTATAGTAGGTGCTTCTGAGCTTAACTTAATGCCGTTGATGGGGGGGGGTAAATGAACACTTATTTATAGAATGTTACTAATCCCTTATATTAAAATCCTCTTTGGTTTTCGATACTGGGGTTTTTAAAAACCTCAAGAGTTTCTTCTAAACTAAAATATTCTTCTTTTTTTTGAATTTTTACACCTAAATTTTCTATCGTCTGAAGTACTATTTGAATATAAGCTTCCCAAACCTTATATAACTCTTCAGAAAGGGACACACTTACACTAATAATGTCTTTTGGAACAATACTTATAACTTGTACATTTGCCATTTTCTCACTCAAAGAGCAAATTTGAAGCATTTCAGCTATCTCTACTTCATTTGCTGTTTTTTTAATAAGTGCTCCTTCTAAAAATTCATCCTTATTTTTAAGTGTTATATCGCCTACTTTTTTACTTTCATCCGAAGCAGTGTTTACTATAATTACTTCTTCAAACTCTTGTAGCAATGGCATTAACTTGAAGCCAAGTGTACCCCCATCAACAATTTCAAGAGTCTCTGAGTTAAAAAAATAGTTCTCTTTTATATACTTTGCAGCATATAACCCTATCCCTTCATCTTTAAAAAAAGCATTTCCACTTCCTATAAGTGCTATTTTTTTTTGCATACTTACCCCTTGTAATTTAATGCGTAATACAACTGACCAAAGGCAATACCACCATCATTGATAGGAGTTTCATTTTGGATGTAGTATTCTCTTTTCTCTTTTTTACATGCTTGTATAACTTTTTCGAGTAAAACCCTGTTTTGAAAAACACCTCCACTAAAAACAAGAGGATGATTTTTATATTCTCTTGCTACTCTTATAATCATCTCTACAACTGTATTCATAAACTTCTCAGCAATTTCTTCAGTTTTACTCTCTTGTAAAATTCCTTTGACAACTCCATCAAAAGTAATACTATCACCTTCAAAAGTAAAAGTATAACTTTGTTCTGTTTGTGATTTTTGTGCTTCTTTTTCAAGTATCATTCCACTTTCTCCTTCAAAATCAAGTTTTTCTAAATGATTGGAAAGAGCATATACACCATCAAAGAGTCTCCCTATCGAAGTACTTTTTGGGGTATTTATGTTTTTTATATACATAGTATAAAAACTTTGAAGTTCTTGCTTTGAAAAACTCTTTACAAGTTGTGTTTTCATTGATTTAATCTCATCCAAAGTATAAGTAGCAAATAACAGTGATAAAGCAACACGAGAAGGTTCTTTAATTGCTTTTTCACCTCCTAAGAGAGCAAATTCTTGAAGGTGGTAGATACGCTGATATGTTTGTGGTGTTGCTAAAAGTACCTCTCCTCCCCAAAGTGTTCCATCATCCCCATATCCCGTTCCATCAAAACAGAATGCTAACACTTCTTCATGAAGATTTTTTTCATGCATACAAGCCATGGTGTGAGCATAATGATGTTGCACTTCAAGTAATTGTACATTAGAATGTTTTTGTACATATTCTTTTGCCCATAATCTTGTCTCATATGCTGGATGTTTATCACAAACAATAACATCAGGAACAAAGTCATAAAGCGCTTCAAATACTCCCAGCATTCTTTTAAAATATTCTACAGCATCTAAAGAGTTTAAATCTCCTATATGTGGTGAAATCACAACACTCTTAGCAAATGCAAGTGCTATACTATTTTTTTGATTTGCTCCTAGTGCCAGTATCTTTTTTTTACTTTGTTCTTTAAGTGGAAAACTACGAGGCATATACCCTCTTGCCCCACGAATCAAAAGTCTCTCTTCTCCCTGTACCATAACAATACTATCATCACAGGCATTAAGAATCTCTCTATCATAAAAAAGCATTGCATCTGCCACATGAGACAAGTGTTCTCCTATTTGCATCTCACTTGTCATAATAGGAGCATCACTTATGTTTGCACTCGTAGCAACAAGAGGAACGGAGAGTTTCTCTAAAAGAATTTTATGAAGTGGTGTATAACCAAGAAAGACTCCAATTATGTCAATATTTGGTGCGACTACTTTACTTAGCAAGTTATTTTCTCTTTTCTTAACGAGAACTATTGGCTTTTGAGCACTCTGCAAGAGTTCTTTCTCCTCATCAGTTAAAATAGCCACATCTTCTATGCTTTTTAGATCTGTAAACATAACTGCAAAAGGTTTTCTCTCACGGTTTTTTCTCTTACGAAGTTTTTTAACACTTTCATCATTACTTGCATCACACACTAAATGAAATCCACCTATTCCTTTTATAGCAACTATTTCACCAGATTCAATAGCTTTACAAGTAGCCTCCATAGCTGATAATTTTCCTTCATTATTGGAAGTTTGGAAACTTTCAAAATAGAGTTGTGGTCCACACTTATAACAGCTAATCGGTTGTGCATGATAACGTCTATTATTTGGATTTTCATACTCAAGTTGACATTCTTGACACATTAAAAATGGCTCCATAGAACTATTCTTTCTATCATAAGGTAATGCCTTAATAATACTAAAACGCGGTCCACAATCTGTACAATTCATAAATGGGTACTGATAGCGTCGATTCGATTTATCATCAAACTCTTGTGCACAAGCATCACAAAGTGCTATATCAGGAGGAAGCATTGCTGTTGCTTGAGTTGCTGTAGAAAAAAGAATTTCAAACCCTTTTTCCTCTTGTAGAGATATTTCTTTTTTCTCTAAAGTATCTATACGCGAAAGAGGTGGATAAGAAATTGTGAGTTGTTTGACAAAGTCCTTTAATACTTCTTGCTTCCCTTGTACTTCTATGACAACACCCTTAGAGTTATTACGCACATATCCATGCAGTTTTAATGTAGATGCAAGTTTATAAACAAAAGGACGAAATCCAACACCTTGAACAATACCTTCTATATCTATATGAACTCTCTGCTTATAAGAATGCTCCACCAACAACACAGCTCTCCTTAGAAATTGGATAATTTTTATTCATACGAGGCGGTGTCATTCTGAGATTTCTTTGCATTCTTGAGAAGAGTGATTGATTTGCAAAATGTGCTCCACAAAGAATAATCTCTTGTGCCTTCGTTTTTCCTTTTAACTCTTGAAGTATATCGTTAAAATAATCACCAAGACTCTCAAAAATAGAATAACTTAAAATTGTTGTACTCACATCGGCTAATTGATACGAAATGATACTTGCTAAAAATGCCGCATTATCAAAGCGATTATCTTTCACATGAGTATCTATCTGAATACCACCTTTTCCAACAAACTTCATAGCCTCTGTTACAAGGCCTCGCATACTTTCATCTTTGAGTCCAAGTACAACAGCTGTAGCTTCAAAAAGAGTCACATCTTCTTTCTCTTGTAATGCTTTAAGACGTTCATAAGCTTCTGGCATCATTTTTTGAAAATTACTTATAAGTCTATCAGAACCTTCACGAAGATTTTCTATCTCTGTGAATAAATTATCAACTTCAAACTTTTTAGGTGGTACAATTCGTAAAACATTTTTTGTATCATAATATAAAAATGAAGGCACTTCATCAAAATAAGCACCAACACAGCGAGTATCAAATAAAGCATGTTCTGCAATAACAGACATAAAAGAGGCTTCTTCTTCTGGAATAATCTGTTGTTTAGAATGATAATTTCCATGTACTGCTTCCAGAACATTCACTCTCTCACTTTGTACACTTTCAAAATATTCCATGTCATCAAACAATATTCCAGAGTCTTGACTAATTCCTACTAAATTTTCTGTTATGCTTAAAATCTCACTCTTTTGTTTAAAAAGTGAAGGAAAGGCTATTCTCTCTCCTTCTGCCAAAAAAATATCCTCTTTATTTAAAAACAAACGCAAATCCTTTTGTGCTTGTACTTCTAAATCATAATCCATCAACATATCTGCATCACAAGTCACATCTACATCTTTATAAGCCATATATTCAAGACCTAGTTTTTGTAATTCAGATGCAAGTAAAATAGTAAAACCTTCATCAGGGTATTTTACATAATGTGTATTGGCATTGAGTTGTTTTTTTAATACTTCATTTTTTAAGGTTACATGTAAGATAGGTCGTTCTATACTCAATAGTGCATTAAATTCTTCAGGAATTAAAGAAAGATTATCTGTAATCTTTTTCGCATTAATAAGCATCAAAATAGAATCAACATCCATAAATTTAGAATGAAAGAAAAGTCTGTATCCAAAAGTAGTTTTAATCAATATCTTCTTCTCATCTAAAAGTGCCTTAGCTGCTACTTCAAACATAGTCCTAAAACTTCCTGCATCATTGGCATAACGCTCTGTAGTTTTATTGACTAAGCGCACAGGAATTCCACATTCATGACAACTATTTATTTGATGTTGTTCTTTCAGACCTACATTTTTCACTTCGCTCTCACAACTTGAACAAGGAACAATAAATTTAAAAGAGGTATTTTCCCTTGTATATGGGTATGCTGTTAAAAAAGAGTGATTACCTCCACAACAACTGCAAGAACTAAATGGATAATAATATCGCCGCGAACTCACATCAAACATCTCTTTTTGACAAGAGGGACAAAGTCCTAAATTAAGAGGGTACCTATTATTTATCTCCGTAAAACCTTCTATATTTTCCTCTGTCGTATAACTCTGTGTACTTTTAAGAAAAAAAGATGCAGGGAGTCGTTGTGCTATTGCCTCAAGACACTCTTGAAGTTTTTCATGTTCTGATGTAAAAGCACACACAATTTTTTGTTCTTCTTGTGTCACTCGTGCAGGGATAGCAAATTCACGAATAATACTAATAATATAATTTGGAATGTATTGCTGTGTAGAAGAGGTCGAAATTTCAAAAATGAATGCCATAATACTCCCTTGAGTAACTCGATACTTTAAAAGTATCGAGTATAATTTTAATCGTTTGTTTTAACAAACTTACTACCACCAACAACAATAGCGATATCTCCCTCTTTCCAAAAGATTGTACGCCATACTTGATAGTATATATGAAATGCTACCCATGTAATAATAAGCCACATTGTTATATGGTGCACAATACGAACATCCATCAGTGTAGCTGTAGATCCACCACCAATCATCCAAGCACTTACAGGGATAGTCCAGTCTGTGACCATATGTAACATACTAGGCCACCATGTACCAATAGAACTTTGTCCAGAACCAAGTCCTTGTACATACATTTGTAGTCCTGTAAAAAGCATCCATCCTAACAAAAGGTGGAAAATCAGAAAATAAACACTATTAAAACTATCTCCATGTGTTGAATCAAACTCTTTTTTACGATTAAGAGTTATTAAGTTTATAACAACTGCTCCAAATTCCTTGATATTTTTAGCATTTGGAATTACTTTCTTATACGGCTTTTCAAAACGACTAAAAAAGAATAGATATGCGATAAGTACAGAAGTAACATCAAAGATAATTGCTACCATTAAATGTCCCCATCTATTCCATGCCATTACATATTTATCTACAGCACCATCTGCCATCAATGTTTGATAATATGGATGTGCTATATACAATCCTGTTGTTACAGCAATAATCATAGAAAAAACATTTGTCCAATGTATTGCACGCATAGCACCTGTCATGCGTTTGACTTGCTTATGTCCAGCTTTCATAATAAGCTCCTTTAGATACTACATTGAGTATCTATCTTATAGACACCAAGTTCTTTACCTTTTGTATCTACTACATGCACAGCACAAGCAATACAAGGGTCAAAACTATGTACAGTACGAATAATCTCTAGAGGTTGCTCAGGATCGGCAACTTTAGTACCAATAAGTGATGCTTCATAAGCACCCATTCTTCCTTTGTAGTCTCGAGGACCTGCATTCCATGTTGAAGGAACAACAGCTTGATAATTTGTGATTTTTCCTTCATCTATTTTTACCCAATGTCCTAAAGAACCACGTGGTGCTTCTGCAAGCCCCATACCTTTTGTTTTTACACTTACTTTATCAAAATCAAATTCTGTCCACGTACTTAAATCACCACCAGCAGCATTGGCTGCAAGTTCATCTACCCACTCCATCATTACATCTGCCATTAGTTCTGTTTCAATAGCACGACCTGCAGTACGACCAACAGTACTAAAAAGAACAGAAACTGGTAAGTTTCCTCTTTTTAAAAAATTCATTACATATTTTGTAATACGCTCATCTTTTCTTGCAACACCTACTACCATCCGTGCTAAAGGTCCAACCTCTACACGAGTATCATTATATATCGGTGATTTAATCCAAGAGTATTTCTCATCAGTTTTAAGATATGCAATGCCATCATCGCGTTTATCTAAGCCTGTATATTTAGGAATTGTTGTTCCATCATAAGGATGTTCTGGTGACCCTGTGCCCTCATACCAAGAGTGTGTTACATCTTCCGCAATTTTTTCAGGATTAACATCTTCGACTTTAGAAATATCTCCACCATAGACTATACCACTAGGAAAAAGTGTTTTTGCATTATAAAAGCCAGTATCATCAAGACGAAAATCTCCATAAGACATATAGTTTAGAAGTCCACCTCCTGTACCACCAACACCTTTACCTTGCATTAATTCTGTAAAGGTTGCCTTGGAGTCAGTTGCTTCATCTGCATACATAGTACCTGCCATATAAACATCAGGGAGATATGCTTTTTTCACAAAATCTGTGCTTAATTTCAATAATTCTTTAAAGAGTGCTATTCGAGCAGGGTTTTGAATATCTTGTACACAAGTCACCCCACCAACTACTATAGATTGAGGATGTGGATTCTTTCCACCAAAGATTGCCTGCATTTTTGCCATTTCTCTCTGGATATCAAGTGCTTGTAGATAATGAGCAACACCTATCAAGTTTTGTTCTGGAGTAAGCTTATAATGCTTATTCCCCCAATACCCATTTCCAAAAATACCTAATCGTCCCTGCTTCACAAATTTTGCTACTCGAGTTTGAATCTCTTCAAATTTTGTAGCACCCTCTACATAAGGAATAGTACCAGCAATTTTTGCCCATTTTACAGCTTCCTCAGCTGTTTTTTTTGGGTCTGCTGACAGTGCTGAAACAACATCCACAAAATCGAGTGCATGAAGATGATAAAAATGTACTAAGTGATCATGTAAATAGAGTGAACCTTGTATAAGATTACGCACAATTCTAGCATTTTTAGGAATTGTTATATCAAAAGCATCTTCCACTGACTCTATACTTCTCTGATAGTGTGTTCCTGTACAAACACCACAAATACGCATTGCTAAAAGACCTGCATCTCGAGGATCTCTTCCTTTTAAAATTGTTTCAATCCCACGAAAAAGTGTAGAAGAACTATAAGCATCTACAATAGTGTTATTTTCATCTATTATTGCCTCAATTCTTAAATGCCCTTCAATCCTCGTTATAGGATCTACTACTATATGTTTTTTTGCCATTATGCTTCTCCTCCATCTTCTCTTTTACCTGCAACTGCACTTGCAACTGCATGAATACCTATACCTATACCTGCTGCAGTCAATAAACCTAAACCAAACTCATCTACAGTTTTTTCAACTCCACCTGTTGGTGCTTTAATTTTTGCATCTGCCATTGGACGTTCGTATGCATATTTATCCCAAAAATCTGGTTCAGAACACCCTATACAACCACGACCAACACCAATAGGCCAATTCACTCCCTCGTTATAACGAACAATAGAACAGTTGTTAAATGTCATAGGTCCTTTACAACCCATTTTATAAAGGCAGAAGTTATTTTTGGCACCCTCATCACCCCACTCTTCTACATATTCTCCTGCATCAAAATGTGCACGTCTTTCACAGTTATCGTGAATACGGTACCCAAATGCAAACTTAGGACGAAGAAGAGAATCTAACTCAGGTACTTGACCTGTTAAAATGTAATGTAAAATGACTCCTACCATATTGGCAGGATTTGCAGGACAAGCCGGTATATTAATAAGTGGTTTTCCTTTTACAACATCCATAACACCTACGGCCCCTGTAGGATTTGGTGCTGCTGCAGGAATACCACCAAATGTAGCACATGAACCAACTGCAACAACAGCTGCAGCATGCTTAGATACTTTTAAAAGATGTTCGTGAAATGTTTCACCACTTGCACCAATAGTTCCAAATTGTCCATCCATACCAAGTGGTACTGCACCTTCTACAAATAAAAGATATTTATCTTTAAAAGTCTCCATTGCATTTTCAAGTTGCTTTTCTGCTTGATGACCAGAAGCTGCTTGAAGTGTTTCATGAAATTCTAAAGAAATAATATCTAAAACAATCTCATCAATTTTTGGTCCATCTGAACGTAGTAATGCCTCAGAATTTCCAGCACAATCAGAAAGTTCTAACCAAATTACTGGTGCTCTATTCATGAGTAATGCAGCATCCGCTACCAAAGGAGTAAATGATGCAGGCAACATAAGCATACCAGTAACGGCACTTGCCCACTTCATAAAATCTCGTCTATTGACACCTTGGGTTTCTAACACATCACCAATATCCAATCTATTATTAATTGGCGTTTGTGTTTTTAAATCCTCTATTCTTGCTTGACATTTTTGAAATAATTTTTCATAGTAAGCATCACCCTTATTTGTCTCAACACGAGCACTTTTGGAGGTAAAAAGTTTTTTTACACCCTCTATTCTATCTGCCATAGTCAACCCCTTCTCTTCAGTATATGAATAATCATTCACTATGCTACTAAATAATAACTTAAACAAATATTAGTTTTATTAATTTAATCTAAAATTCTTTTTTTCTTATTTGGTTTTCGGACTAAGTGGAAATATTTAGTGTGTAGTGCAAACTGAACAGACATCAAATGTTCTAAAAACAAATTCTGCTTCTTGTTTATTGAGTCCTATCATTGCTTTTTGTGCAGGGGAAGGTTTTTGTTTCGTTCCACTTGAAATATTCCATTGTGTTGGAGTTATTATTTCATATGCTTCAATCATGCCATCTTTAATTCTTATTTTATGTATAAGTGGTCCACGAGGTGCTTCTACCACACCAATACCTTCTGCTGTTACTTTTGATAAAGCAACACTTTTAGCACAAGAAGTTTGTGAAATATCTATCTCCCTCACTAAACTTAATGAATGCTGTAACAGATAAGCCATCTCATAAATACGAGCCATTGCTCGTGTATAATTACTATCTTTATATCGTCTATGCATATTTTTAATTAGCTTTACATTCTTAGAAATCAAACGAGCTAAAGGTCCCGTTTCATAAAATGCATCTTTATATAAAGCATTTTTCGCATAACTTTTCTCTTTCGGTGAGAATGCATCCTCAACATGAACTTTTGTAATATCTACATTATAAAGACGAGTTGCTTTGGATTTTGCTATTCGGGTAAAACTATGTTCCCCTAAGACAATGAAGTCATCATGAGAAAATCCTTTTTTGTTCATTTGTAAATCAAAAAGTGCTTGTTCGACATTTGAAACATCGCTCTCTATCGTATTGAAATTTTTACAAGATTCAAAAGAGAGAAAATTTTTAAGTGTTGTACCTAGTGTTTCCTTCTCTAGAAAATCACTCAGTTTCTCTAAATGTGCTCTGAGTTGCATCAGTTCTATATATGTTGGATCACTTGTAACTCCTCCAGGAATCATATAAGAAGAGTGCGGCCACTGTCCTGCGAGTATTGCTAATGCTTTTGTTGCTAAAGAGGCTCCATAAGCACCTTTGAGTGGTGTAAGATTGAGCATAATATTTTCAAAATTATTAAGTTGTGGCATAAGAACAAGATAAAGCCATTTTAGATGATTTTGAATTATTTCTAATGTTAAAGTAAGTTCTCTCATATTTTGTGCTTTTTGTGAAACTTCTATAGGATATCCACTATTTGTATAAGCATTTTCTATGGCTCTCACTGTTGCCATCAGATGTGCATGCCCACAGATACCACATACCCGTGGAGTAATTACTAAAGCATCTAGAGCACTTTTCCCCTTAAGCATATTTTCCATACCACGAAAATGGGGAAAAACCACTGTTGCAAATGCCACCCTCTCCTCTTGCATATCAAAATAAATAGATGCTTCACCCTCTATATGATCAATAATCTCTTTTGTAATCAATTAGAACTCCTTCAAGTCGTTTTATATGAAATGTTTTTGCCATACCTGCTACAGTAAGGTATGCACGCTTCGAAATACCTAAGGGAACATCTTGAGGAATAGACATATTTGTTTTTGTTTGAAAGTAATTTGTTCGTGGAAAACTAGGTTCAGTACAACCAAAACAAGGTGTACCAACTCGTGTTTTTGAACTTACTTCGTTCCAAAGGATTGTGTTGCAAGAAGCATGAGTGAGTGGAGCACGGCATCCATTTTCATAAAACAAACACCCCTCTTTTAAACCAAAACCTTTTGTATCAACTTTCCATTCAAAGTATTCATTACGTGTACATCCATGATGGGCTAAAGAACTATACAATTCTCGTGGTCTCTGTAAATCATCTAATGCAATTTTGTATTCATCTAAAAGCATTTGTAGTGTAGTCGCTAACCACTCAGGATGTACAGGGCATCCTGAGAGGTTAATTACTTTCTTTTTTTGTTCTAAAAGAGGTCCATCTTCATCTTCTCCTTGATAAATCAATCCACTATTTCTCTCTGGGGCAAGTGACTGAAACATACCACCAAAGCTTGCACATGTTCCAAGTGCAATAATATGTTTGGATTGTAATGCATAATAAGGTATTAATTCTTTAAGTGCTATATTATTTCTTTGAAATTCTGGATCATAAGTCCCTTCAAAAATCAAGATATCACAACTCATTTGCAAGGAAACTATTTCACAAAGAGAATATGTAGAAGCTAAAAGTGGGTGATAAAGCAACTCAAATTTATCGAGTAGTTGCTCTAATGATTCTAAATTTAAAAAAGAGTGAGAATTCCCATTACAGGTCACTCCTTGTAGCCAAAGAAGTTTTGGTTTAATCTCTGTATTTAAGTGCATTATAAATATTTAAAGAGATTGACTCTTCATACTCTTTTAATGGTTCAGGAAGTAGTGCTTCTCCAAATAAAAACACCATACCCCCTAAATATCCCATAAAAAGTCCAAATGCTGAGAAGAAATCTTGATTATGTAAATCTCTTTTTGCAACACCCTCTTCAAAAAATATCATCATTTCAGTTACAAAAGATGATACACAGATCATACCTGCACAATCACTCCCAAAAACTTCTCGATTAGAAAGATAAACACGTAAAAAATACTCTATCATTTCAGGTTTATCACTCGCCATTTTAAAGTACATGGAAACAATTTCTTG
>WFQD01000461.1 GCA_015487265.1 Sulfurimonas sp.
TCCCTGCTAAGGATGCGTATGGGTAACTGTACCGAGAGTTCGAATCTCTCCTCGTCCACCACTTAAACCCCTAAATTACGTAACTTCACAAATTATTTAAAAAATCACACTTTTACTAATTTATCCCATTTTGACCAAATTTTGACCGCTTTTTTTGTCAAATAAGTCAAAGCTAGTATCTATTTGCAAATGCTCATTCTTTATGAAACCTGCATAATTAGTCATAATCATCTGCGGAGATGTATGACCAACTATGGCAGCTATCTCCATGATCTTAAATTTTTCACTATCAAGCATAGCAGTTATGAAAGAGTGCCGTGTCGCATAAATCTTTCTGTATTTTATGTCACAATCTGCAATGAGTCTCTTCCATTTTAGTTTGAAGTTTGTCACGTCTTTTATAAAGCTTCCATTATAATCAAACAAGTAGAGCGAATTACTCATCTTCTTTTGCGCTTCAATGTATGGCTTTACTTTCTCAAACATTGGAACATCTCTAACACTTCCAAGTGTCTTAGGCGATGTTACTCTGCCTCGTGATATTGACCGCCTAACGCAGATCCTATCTTCAAGTATATCTTGGTGCATAAGTCCAAGAACTTCACCGCTTCTCATTCCAGTGTAGAAACTGATTGCTAAGAAGTTTTTTAGCATACCATCGGCCTTGCTTATAAGCAGTTCGACTTCATCGGTACTAAATACTTCAACAGGCACTTTCTGCTCTTTTTTGAAAGTGATATTTTCAGCTACATTCTTTTGAACCGATTCATCATCGAGTGCTATATTTAACACTCCCTTGATACACTTGAGATATTCTCTCTTTGTGGCGTTCTTTCCGTCAATAAAATTTAGGTACTCTTTGACATCTTGCCGTTTTATACTTGACACTTTACGGCTTCCAAATGCGCTATTTACTTTGTTATAAACATATATGCGTATATGATAGCTCTTATCTTGCTCGTGTTCAATTAGAAACTTGTTGAAATAGTAAGAGAACTTTTTATTATCAGGTTTTACGTAATCGCCCATCTTGATTTTATATTCAAGAGCAGGAACTACATCTTTTAATACTCTGTTTCTATTTTCTTTGGTATCTAATAGACCTGTTGCCTTTCTGACCCGTTTGCCATTTACACGGTAATTTAGGTATAATTTACCGTTTATTTCATAAATGCTCGCCATTGGTTTATTCCTTTTGGCGACTGCAAGTAACATAGACATTGTAATCCTTTTTTATTTAAAAATCAAACGATCACTTTATTAAGAACATCATCGACAAACTGAGTAGTTGAAGTTTCTTCTTTCCACCAGTTCACAATGCTCTCTGTATGCCATCTGATTGTATTCCCTCTTCGTACGTAATGAATATTTTTTATGAAGTCAGTATCTTTTTTTTTTAAAAAGTACTTTGGATCTTCAATATCAAACATCCAACACAGTCTGGAGGTTGATATGTATGGTCGCATTTTATTTCTCACTTTTATTTTAGTTTAATTGTTTATTTGCCAGTTGAACCAAAGCCGCCGGTGCGTTCTTCATCACTTTCAACACCAAGCAAATAGCCCTTATGCTCTTTGAGTAGTATCTGAGCTATTTTGTCTCCTTTACTTATTTTATATTCAGTATAAACAAAAGCATCTTTTATGTATTTATTATCGTCACTTGTTAGATTTTCAGAAGTTATTGGATTATGAATAATAATCTTAATTTCATCCTTAAAATCAAGGTAAATTATCCTCGTATTTGAAATAAGCCCTTTTTCTATAAGGCTACTTCGTGGACGGAGTTCTAAGTAGTGAGAGCTCATAACAGTATCAAAAACTTCATCATAGTCTGTAAAAGTATTTGGATGCTCTATTATCCATTCACCAACCATCTGATTTTTAACTCTATCGCTCATATCAATACAAACACCTAAACCGATAATTTTCGTTTCACCTGCTGCTATAATGCAATCCTCACTAGCATACAAATCAACTGCTGCTGAATACTTTGAGCCTCGTGTTTGCTCACATCCTTTTGTTAATACTTTAAGCATCTTTATTCTCCCACTCATTGCATCCAAATTCAGGCGAAACCATCATAAGCATATTGTCTTCTTCTTTTGTAATTAAAACCATTTCAAGTTCACTATTGTCACAGTAATCAATCCCAGTCA